>NZ_JBFUCB010000089.1:0-14464 GCF_056405435.1 Rhizobacter sp. P1_G5
CGGGTTTCTCGAGCGGGTGGCCGGCATCGACTTCGAGCACAAGGTCGAGATGGGCATCCGCCGCGACCGCTACAAGGCGATGGTGCCGCAGGTGGTGGGCCCGCTGAGCCTGAGCGGCCGCGTGCACGCGACCGAGGCGCGCTTCCTGCGGGCGCACACGCAGCGCAAGATCAAGTTCACGCTGCCCGGCCCGATGACGATCGTCGACACCGTGGCCGACCGTTTCTACGGCGACCGCGTGAAGATGGCCTTCGCGTTCGCCGAGCTGCTGAACCAGGAGGCGCGCGCGCTGGAGGCCGATGGCGTCGACATCGTGCAGTTCGACGAGCCGGCCTTCAACGTCTACATGGAAGAGGCGGCCGACTGGGGCGTGAAGGCGCTGGAGCGCGCGGCCGAGGGGCTGCGCTGCACGACCGCGGTGCACATCTGCTACGGCTACGGCATCCAGGCCAACATCGACTGGAAGAACTCGCTGGGCGACGAGTGGCGGCAGTACGAGAAGGTGTTCCCGGCGCTGGCCGCGAGCCGCATCGACCAGGTGAGCCTGGAGTGCATCCATTCGCACGTGCCGCCCGACCTGATGCGGCTGCTGGCCGGCAAGGACGTGATGGTCGGCGTGATCGACGTCGCGAGCGACACCATCGAGACGCCGGAAGAGGTGGCCGACACCATCGGCCGCGCGCTGCAGTTCGTGCCGAAGGAGCGGTTGATCCCGTGCACGAACTGCGGGCTGGCGCCGATGAACCGGGCGGTGGCGGAGGCGAAGCTGAAGGCGTTGGGGGAGGGGGCGGCGCTGGCGAGGAGGCGTGCCGCCTAAAATGGCGGCCCGCCCGCTCGTCGGTTCGCAGCTTTCCCTCTCGAAGACCCCAGATGGCCACCATCCTCCAGAACCTGCCCCTCGGGCAGAAAGTCGGCATCGCCTTCTCCGGCGGCCTGGACACCAGCGCCGCGCTGCACTGGATGAAGCTCAAGGGCGCCTTGCCCTACGCCTACACCGCCAACCTCGGCCAGCCCGACGAGCCGGACTATGACGAGATCCCGCGCAAGGCGATGCAGTACGGCGCCGAGAAGGCACGCCTGGTCGACTGCCGGCTGCAACTGGCCAATGAAGGCATCGCCGCGCTGCAGGCCGGCGCCTTCCACATCTCCACCGCCGGCATCACCTACTTCAACACCACGCCGCTCGGGCGTGCGGTCACCGGCACGATGCTGGTCGCCGCGATGAAGGAGGACGACGTCAACATCTGGGGCGACGGCAGCACCTTCAAGGGCAACGACATCGAGCGTTTCTACCGCTACGGCCTGCTGACCAACCCGAACCTGAAGATCTACAAGCCCTGGCTCGACCAGCTGTTCATCGACGAACTGGGCGGCCGCGCCGAGATGTCGGCCTTCATGACGAAGGCCGGCTTCGGCTACAAGATGTCGGCCGAGAAGGCCTACTCCACCGACTCCAACATGCTCGGCGCCACGCACGAGGCGAAGGACCTGGAGCACCTGAACAGCGGCATCCGCATCGTCAACCCGATCATGGGCGTGGCCTTCTGGCGCGACGACGTGGCGGTGAAGGCCGAGGAGGTGACCGTCCGCTTCGAAGAGGGCCGCCCGGTCGCGCTGAACGGGCAGGGCTTCACCGACCCGGTGGCGCTGTTCCTCGAGGCCAACCGCATCGGCGGGCGGCACGGCTTGGGCATGAGCGACCAGATCGAGAACCGCATCATCGAGGCGAAGAGCCGCGGCATCTACGAGGCGCCGGGCCTTGCGCTGCTGCACATCGCCTACGAGCGCCTCGTGACCGGCATCCACAACGAAGACACCATCGAGCAGTACCGCATGAACGGCCTGAAGCTCGGCCGCCTGCTGTACCAGGGCCGCTGGTTCGACCCGCAGGCCATCATGCTGCGCGAGACGGCGCAGCGCTGGGTGGCGCGTGCCGTCACCGGCGAGGTGACGGTCGAACTGCGCCGCGGCAACGACTACTCGATCCTCAACACCGAGAGCCCGAACCTGACCTACGCGCCGGAGCGGCTGTCGATGGAGAAGGTCGAGAACGCGCCGTTCTCGCCGCTCGACCGCATCGGCCAGCTGACGATGCGCAACCTCGACATCGCCGACACGCGCGAGAAGCTGATGGTGTATTCGCAGGCGGGCTTGCTGACGTCGGCGGGCGGCTCGGCGCTGCCGCAGCTGAAGGACGACGCGGCCCGGTGACGAGGTGATGGCCGCCTACAGCGGGTAGCGGCCGCCTCCGATCGACGGGCCGCCAAGCCGCATCGATCATCGTCGAAGAGTCGGCCCCGAGGGCGGGGCCGCGACACCTTCACGAGGAATCGCATGAACCGCTTCACCACGCTCGTCCCGCTTGCCGTCCTCACCGCCTTCATCGCCGCCGGCTGCAGCTCCACGCCGAGCAACCTGCAGACCGCCACCGGCGACACGCGCCCGCAGCCCGTCATCGTGCAGGTGCCGGTCGAGATCTCGAGCCCCGCGCTGGAATCCGGCTGCTGGGCCCAGTTCTACGGCGAACGCAACTTCAAGGGCGAGGTCGCTACGCTGGTCGGACCGGTCTCGCTCGACAGCGCCGACAAGATGAACGGCCGGCAGCTCAAGAAGGAGATCGACAGCCTGGTGACCGGCCCGAAGGCCACGCTGCGCGTCTACGAGCACGCGATGTTCAAGGATCGCTCCGTCGCCTTCGGTCCCAACAGCCGCGAAGGGGGCCTGATCACCAAGCTCGGCGTCGGCGGCCACATCCAGTCGCTGCAGCTCGAGTGCACCAGCTAAGCCGCGTGCGCGGGCTGCTCGCCGGCTGATGCGCGAACCGCGGTGAACCGCGCGGCGCCGAGCAATCCGCCGGCTGCCGCGAACACCGCGCCGATCAGGAACGCGAGGTGGTAGCCGGCGGTGAGCGCGCCCTTCGGGTCCGCGCCCGCTGACACCTGTGCGCCGCTGTGCGCCGCAGCCAGGCTGGCCAGCACCGCCAGCCCGAGCGCGCCGCCCATCATGAACGCGGTGTTGACGATGCCGGAGGCGAGCCCTGAATCCTGCGGTTGCACCTCGCTCATCGCGGCCAGCAGCAGCGGGTTGAACGCGACCCCGGCACCAACGCCCAGCAGCAGCATGCTCGGCAGCACGTCGATCCAGAAATTCCCGTCGACCGGTGCGCGCGCGAACAGCGCGAGCCCGAGCGCCGCCACCAGCAGCCCGCCGGCCAGCGGCTTCTTCAGCCCGAACCGCATCACCAGCTTGGCCGACAACCCGAGCGAGAACGCCGCCATGATCAGGTTGGACGGCAGGAACGCGAGCCCGACCTGCATCGGCGTGTAGCCGAGCACCAGCTGCAGGTACAGCGCCGAGATGAAGAACCACGCGAACATGCCGGCTGCCCACAGCACGCCGACGATGTTGGCGGTCGACAGGTTGCGCAGCCGGAACAGCGACAGCGGCACCAGCGGCTCGGCCACGCGCGACTCGATCGTGAAGAACGCGCCGAGCAGCACGATGGCGCCGCCCAGCAGGCCGAGCGTCTGCGCCGACAGCCAGCCGGCCTCGTTGCCGTTGACGATGGCGTACACCGCCAGCATCAGCGCGATGGTGATCGTCGCCGCACCCGCCACGTCGAGCTTCGCGCCATGCGCCGCCGGTGGCGTGGCCGGCAGCAGCACCCCGCACAGTGCCGCCACCGCGATGCCGATCGGCAGGTTGACGAGGAAGATCCAGTGCCAGCTCAGTGCGCCGGTCAACAAGCCGCCGAGCAGCACGCCGATGCTGCCGCCGCCGGCGCAGACGAAGCCGTAGACGCCCATCGCCTTCGCGCGCTCGGCCGGCTCGGTGAAGAGGTTCATGATCAGCGACAGCGAGATCGCCGACACCACCGCGCCGGCCAGCCCCTGCACCGCGCGCGCGACGATCAGCACCGCCTGCGACTGCGCGAGGCCGCAGCCGAGCGACGCGAGCGTGAAGCCGGCGATGCCGAGCAGGAACAGCCGGCGCTGGCCGTACAGGTCGCCGAGCCGCCCGCCGAGCAGCAGGAAGCCGCCGAAGGTCAGCATGTAGGCGTTCACCACCCACACCAGCGAGGTTTCCGAGAAGCCGAGGTCGCTGCGGATCGACGGCAGCGCGACGTTCACGATGGTCGTGTCCAGCACGATCATCAGCACGCCCAGGCACAGCACGGCGAGCGCCAGCCAGCGCTTGCGGGTGTCGAGGTGGCGGTGGGGCATCGGGAAATCCTCCGTCGTCGGGGCAAAAACGGCCATTCTCGTCGCAGCGAACCGACACACCCCCCAACAGGGGGGGCGCGCCGCGCGCGACCGCATCGCGCCCGCTCGCTAGACTTCGCCGTTCATGCGCCGGGGAGGCGTTTCACTTCAGAAGATCCAGACCACATGAAACGGGCCACATTCCTGCTCAAGCTGTGTTACTGCCTGAACCTGTTCGGGCTCTTGCTGCCGATCGTGCTGGCGCGCCTCGGCGGCCTGCCGGCCTTCGGCGATGCGGCGGAAGCGGCCGCGGCGCTGCTTTCCGGGCTGATCGCGCTGGTGCTGCTGCTCGCGGGCCTGTACCGCATCGGCGTCGTCGCGCGCGTRCCCGGCACGCTGGACGCCTGGCCGGCAACCGGCCTGCCCGAGGCGCTGCAACGCGCCGGCTCGGTGGGCCTGCATGCCGGTGCGGTGATCGGCGTCGCGAGCCTGCTGGTGCGCCCGTGGCTGCATGGCGTCGATGCGCTGCCGGCCGCGCAGGTGCTGGCGATGGCCGGCGGCATCGGCCTGATCGGCCTGGTGCTGTTCGAGTTCGGCCGGCTGATGTCCTTCGAGCAGCGCGCGCGCGACGAGCTGTCGCCGCAACGCCTGCGCCCGTCTCCGGCGATCGAGGGCCATTCGAGCCTCGACCGCCGCAAGCACTGAGGCACCGGGGCCGCGATGGCTCGACTGGATGTCGGCGATCGCCTCGCGTCGGGTTTCGTCGGCGTGGTGATCGGCGCCGTGATCGGTGCGGCGGTGGCCTGGTGGCTCGGCGTGTACCACGCGGCGATCGACGTGCCCGACCTGCGGCCGGTGTTCGTGCGCTGGATCGGCGGCACGGCGCTCGGCTTCGGCCTGGTCGGGTTCCTGTTCGGCCCGGTCGTCGGCACGCTGCTCGGCGAGGTCATCACCTGGCTGTTCCGGCTCGAGGGCCGGCGCTACACCGAGTTCCCGATCGGCCTACCGGTGCTGGTGATCCTCGCGCTGGGCGTGTGGTACTACGTCAAGTACCACTGAGCCGCATCAGGCCGGAGACGGCTCACTCGCAGCGCGCCGCGCCGCTCGCCACGCAGTCGAAGAAGCCGAGCACGCGGTGCAGCACCGGGATGCGGACCRCGTCGGCCTCGATCAGCAGCGAGTGCTTGCCTTGCACCACCGTGCGGCCGATGCAGTAGCCGGCGCCGTGCGCTGCGTTGAGGTTGTCGCAGAAGGTTTTCTGGGCCGACGGCTTCACCACCACGTCCTGCTCGCCCTGCAGCAGCAGCACCGGCTGGCGGATGCGTGCAGCCGCCTCGCCGCGCACCCGCTCCGCGGCGGCGCAGGATTGCTGGAACCAGCGGTACGACACGCCGCCCACCTTCGCATGCGGCGAGCCGCAGTCCGGGCCGTCGCAGCGCGCTTGCGCGCGCATGTCCCAGTGGCGCTTGAAGCGCGCCGCGCTGTGGGTCAGCGCGTTCGGCGCATCAGGGGCGCGTTGCCGGATCAACTCGTAGGCGGGGTCGAAGGGCGTGCCCTCGGCATAGCTCTTCGGCATCAGCCAGGCGATGCCCGACAGCTGCATCGTGCCGCCATCGCACAGGTAGTCGGCCAGTTGCGCCGTGACGCCGGCGTTGCTGGCACCCGTGGCCCACGGCGCCATCATCGGCGTGACGAGCGCCAGCGCCGCGATGYGCGCCGACGGCGAGGTCTCGAGGAACAGAGCCGCCGCCGCACCGCCCATCGAATGGGCCAGCAGGAACAGCGGCAGCGGCCGGCCGGCACGCGCCGCGCGCACCGGGCCATCGACGAAGGCGGCCAGGTCGTTCACGTAGTCGTCGAAGTTCTCGACGTGCCCGATCGAATCGTCCTGCGGCAGCAACCGCTGCGAGAAGCCCTGGCCGCGGTGGTCGTGGATGTAGACCGAGTAGCCGCTGCGCACCAGGTCGCGCACCGTCTCCTGGTACAGCGCCAGCCCTTCGGTGCGGCCGGTGGAGATGACGATGCCGCCGCGCGTCTCGGCGCGGTGCTGGTACAGCCGGTAGTGGATCTTCACGCCATCGGCGCCGGCGAAGGCGCCGCGCGTGAGCTGGGCCTCTTTCAGGGCGATGGCCTCGAGGTCGGTCCAGCTCGGCGACGCGGCGAGATCGGCCTCGGTGCCGATCACGTAGGGGGCGGGGCCGGAGGCTTCCAGCGGGGGGAACGACGGGCCCTCCTGCGCGCAGGCTGCGCCCGCCATGGCCACGAAGGCGATCCCCGCGGCCACGCGCCGCGCCAAGCCTTGCCACATCGTCCGCATCCTCAGTACGTCCGCCCTGCCTTGAACTGCGCCCGCGTCGTGCGCGTGCGCTGCGTCGCGCGGTCGATCGCGGCGAACGACTTCGCGGCATGCGCATGGCACACCGCGAGGCCGAGCGCGTCGGCGGCGTCCTTGCCGGGCAGGCCGGGCAGCTTCAGCAGCCGCATGATCATCTCCTGCACCTGTTCCTTGCGCGCCTGGCCGTGCCCGACGATGGCTTTCTTCATCTGCAGCGCGGTGTACTCGGCCACATCGAGGTTGCCCGACACCAGCGCGGTCAGCGCCGCGCCGCGCGCCTGGCCGAGCAGCAGCGTGCTCTGCGGGTTCACGTTGACGAACACGATCTCGACCGACGCACAGTGCGGCTCGTAGCGCGCGGCGACCTCGCGCACGCCGTCGAAGATGATCTTCAGCCGCGCCGGCAGGTGGCCGGCGTCGGCGGCATCGGTCTTGATGGTGCCGCTCGCGACGTAGTGAAGCGCCTGACCGTCGACGTCGACGACGCCGAAGCCTGTCGTTCGCAGGCCCGGATCAATGCCCAGGATGCGCATCGTGTCGTTCCGGACCAAGCAACGCCCCGGGGAACCGGCTTTGCCGGGCCCCTGGGGTGGCGCCCCTTGGGGGCAGGAGCGCAGCGACTGGGGGGCGAATTTCCTCAGGCATCGAAATACCAGCGCACGGAATGGAAGAACACCGGCGCCGCGAACGCGAGCGGTGCCACCCGGTCCAGCAGGCCGACCGCCCCGGTCACCGACGCCCGGTTGCCCCAGCGCCGCACGCCGGCATCGCGCTTCAGCGCCTGCATCACCAGCGAGCCCAGCGTGCCGCAGCCGGAGGCGATGAAGCCGATCAGCAGCGACTGTGCCGGCTTGAACGGCGTGATCCAGTACAGCAGCCCGCCGACCAGCCCGCCACCGAGCKCGCCGATCACGAACGCGCGCCACGAGAACGTGCGGTCGATCTGCCGCGCCACCGGCCGCGCCCGCACCCGCCGGCTCGCCAGCGCCTGCACGCCCTGCGCACAGGCCACCACCAGCACCAGGTACAGCACCAGGAAGGCGCCGCGTTCCTGGTAGCCCTCGAAATCGAGCAGCAGCAGTGCAGGGGCATGGCTCATGCCGTAGATGCACACCATCGTGCCCCACTGGATCTTCGCGGTGCGCTCCAGGAAACGCGTCGCGTCGTTGCCGAGCGCCGCGAGGATCGGCAACGCCGCGAACGCATAGACCGGGATGAACACCGTGAACAGGTCGAAGTGGCGCGTGCCGGCGAGGAAGTACTGCGCCGGCAGCACGACGAAGAAGGCCGCGAGCAGCGCGCGGTGGTCGCCGCGCCGCGTGTGCGTCAGCGTGATGAACTCGCGCAGCGCGAGGAAGCTCATCAGCGCGAACAGCAGCGTCGCGACGAATGCGCCCGAGGCCCACGCCACCCAGAACAGCACCGTACCGATCCACACCGCGCGCAGCTCGCGGCGGAAGCGCTCGGTCAGCTCGGCCATCTCCGGCGACAGCTCGCGCAGCGACCGCGCGAAGGCCAGGCCGGTCACGATGGCCAGCAGCCCGAAGATGATCACGAACAGCAGGCCGACCTGCTGGGTCACCGTCAGTTGACGCAGCGCACCCATCAGGCGGCCACCTTGCTGAGCGCCATCACGGCGGAACGCGCACGGTCGAGGAAGGCACGTTTCTCTTCATCGGGCGCGAGCGTCATCGGCGCGCCGAAGGTCACCGAGCAGAGGATCGGCACCGGAACCACTTCGCCCTTGGGCATCACGCGCTGCACGTTGTCGATCCAGGTGGGTATCAGCTGCACGCCGGGGAACTGCTCGGCCAGGTGGTACAGGCCGGCCTTGAAGGCCTGCGGCTCGCCCTTGTTGCCGCGCGTGCCCTCGGGAAAGATCACCAGCGAGTCGCCGTTGCGCAGCGCCTCGACCAGCGGCTCGAGCGGGTCTTCGTCCTCGGTGCGGATGCGGCTCACGTAGACGGCATTGAACACCTCGCGCGTGATCCAGTGCTTCAGCGGCGACGAGGTCCAGTAGTCGCGCGCGGCGATCGGCCGCGTCTGCGCCCGCAGGTCGTGCGGCAGCGAGGCCCAGATCAGCACCCAGTCGAAGTGGCTCTGGTGGTTCGCGAAGTAGATGCGCTGCTCGGCCTTCGGCGGGCTGCCATACCAGTGCCCCTGGGCACCGGTGATCAGGCGAGCGATCGACGACAGCAGTAAACCGACGAACTCGGGACGGGTCATGCCGGAATGGTAGCCGCCGGCTTCAGTGACGGAAGTGACGAATGCCCGTCAGCACCATCGCGATGCCGCGTTCATTGGCCGCCGCGATCACCTCGTCGTCGCGCATGCTGCCGCCCGGGTGGATCACGCAGCTCGCGCCGGCGTCGACCACCACGTCCAGCCCGTCGCGGAACGGGAAGAACGCATCGCTCGCCACCGCCGAATCCTTCAGCGACAGCTTCGCGTTCTCGGCCTTGATGCTCGCGATGCGCGACGAATCGACGCGGCTCATCTGCCCGGCGCCGACGCCGAGCGTCATGCCGTTTGCGCAGAACACGATCGCGTTGCTCTTGACGTACTTCGCGACCTTCCACGCGAACAGCAGGTCGAGCATCTGCTGCTGCGTCGGCTGCTTGACGGTGACGACCTTCAGGTCGGCGAGCGCCAGCTCGTGGAGGTCGGCAGACTGGATCAGCAGGCCCGAGCCGACGCGCTTCACGTCCTGCGCATTGCGACCCTGCAGCCACGGCGTGCCGCCGCCCGGCGGCAGCGCGATCTGCAGCAGCCGCACGTTCGGCTTGCCCTTGAAGGCCGCCAGCGCCTCGGCGCTGAACGACGGCGCGATCACCACCTCGGAGAACTGCTTGACGACCAGCGCCGCCGCCGCGCCATCGAGCTCGACGTTGAACGCGATGATGCCGCCGAAGGCCGAGCTCGGGTCGGTGTGCAGCGCCTTGCTGTAGGCCTCGGCCGCGCTCGCGCCGATCGCGACGCCGCACGGGTTCGCGTGCTTGACGATCACGCAGGCGGCCGGTGCGTCGCCCGGGCCGAACGACTTGACGCATTCCCACGCCGCGTCGGCATCGGCGATGTTGTTGTACGACAGCTCCTTGCCCTGCAGCTGCCGGCCGGTCACCAGCGAGCCCGGCGCCGGGTTCAGGTCGCGGTAGTACGCGGCGGCCTGGTGCGGGTTCTCGCCGTAGCGCAGGTCCTGCAGCTTCACGAAGCGGCCGTTGCTCTGCGCCGGGAACGCGCTGCGGCTGCCGTCGGCCTGCAGCGACGACAGGTAGTCGCTGATCGCGCCGTCGTAGTCGGCGATGCGGTTGAACGCGGCCACCGACAGCTTGAACTTCGTCTCGCGGCTCACGCTGCCGGCCGCCTTCAGCTCGGCGACGACGCCGGCGTACTGCGACGCGTCGGTCAGCACCGCGACATCCTTCCAGTTCTTCGCGGCCGAACGCACCATCGCCGGCCCGCCGATGTCGATGTTCTCGATCGCGTCTTCCAGCGTGCAACCGGGCTTCGCCACCGTGGCCTCGAACGGGTACAGGTTCACGACCAGCAGGTCGATGGTCGAGATGCCGTGCTGCTGCAGCGCCGCCATGTGCTCCGGCACATCGCGCCGCGCCAGCAGGCCGCCGTGCACGGTCGGATGCAGCGTCTTCACGCGGCCGTCGAGCATCTCGGGGAAGCCGGTGTGGTCGGCGACCTCGGTCACCGGCAGGCCGGCGTCGGCGAGCAGCTTCGCGGTGCCGCCGGTCGAGAGCAGCTTGCAGCCGAGGGCCTGCAGTTCGCGTGCGAGATCGAGCACGCCGGTCTTGTCGGAAACGGAAAGCAGGGCTTGCATGAGGGGGCCTCGATTACTTGGTGAGCTTGTGGTCCAGCAGCTTGCGCCGCAGCGTGTTGCGGTTGATGCCCAGCCATTCGGCGGCGCGGCTCTGGTTGCCGTCGGCATGCTTCATCACCACGTCGAGCAGCGGCTTCTCGACGACCTTCAGGATCATGTCGTACATGGCGTTCGGCTCGACGCCGCGCAGGTCCTTGAAATAGGTCTCGAGGCTGTCACGGATGCATTCTTCGATGTGCTTCTTGCTCATGCTTGTTGTTCGATGAGATCGTGATTCGCTGCGCCGCCGGGGTGTGCCGCGGGCAGCCGATGGTGCGTGCCGGCCAGTTGATCGAACCAGTCCGTCACGGCCCGCACCTGCTCCTCGCAGGTGTCGAGCGTGTTCATGTGGGCGCGAAAGCCCTCGCCGCCGGGCAGCGCGCGCACCGCCCAGCCGATGTGCTTGCGCGCGGTGCGCACGCCGGCGTGTTCGCCGTAGAGCCCGTAGTGCTCGTGCAGGTGTTCCAGCAGCCAGCCCTTGGCCTGCAGCACCTCGGGCGCCGGCAGGTGCTCGCCGGTGGCCAGGAAGTGCGCGATCTCGCGGAAGATCCACGGCCGGCCCTGCGCCGCGCGGCCGATCATCAGCGCATCGGCGCCGGTCGCGGCCAGCACCTCGCGGGCCTTCTCGGGCGAGTCGATGTCGCCGTTGGCCACCACCGGGATGCGCAGCGCGGCCTTCACCGCGGCGATCGTGTCGTACTCGGCGTGGCCGCCGTAGCCCTGCTCGCGCGTGCGGCCGTGCACCGTCACCATCGCGATGCCGGCCGCTTCGGCGGCGCGCGCGATCGCCACCGCATTGCGCTCGGCCTGGCACCAGCCGGTGCGCATCTTCAGCGTCACCGGCACGCGGCGCGGCGCGCAGGCGGCGACCACCGCTTCGATGATCGCGAGCGCGAGCGGTTCGTCCTGCATCAGCGCCGAGCCGGCCCACTTGGTGCACACCTTCTTGGCCGGGCAGCCCATGTTGATGTCGATCACCTGGGCGCCGCGGTCGATGTTGTAGGCGGCGGCCTCGGCCATCTCCTGCGGCTCGGTGCCGGCGATCTGCACCGCGATCGGTGCCACCTCGCCATCGTGGTTGGCGCGCCGCGAGGTCTTCAGGCTGTTCCACAGCTCGCGCCGCGACGTCACCATCTCGCTCACCGCGTAGCCCGCGCCCAGCCGCTTGCACAGCTGGCGGAACGGCCGGTCGGTGACCCCTGCCATCGGCGCGGCGAACAAGCGGTTCGGCAGCGTGATGTCGCCGATGACGGGGCCGGTGGGCATGGTGGGGGGAGTGCCAAAAAAGGAGGCAGGAGTATAGCCCTTGGGGGCTGCGCATAATGCCCGCGGATGGATGCATGGATCGACCCGCTGATCGCGCTGCTGGCGCTGCCGAAATTCGGACTCTCTTCCGTCTTCGTGATCGCACTGGTGTCGGCCACGCTGCTGCCGATGGGCTCGGAGCCGATGGTGGTGGCCGTCGTCAGCGCCAACACCAGCCTGTTCTGGCCGGCCGTGCTGGTGGCGACCGTCGGCAACACGCTGGGCGGTGCGATCACCTGGTGGATGGGCTACGGCGCCGAGAAGGCCTACGAACACGTGAAGCACAAGCCGCACGAGGTGCGCGTGCTGCGCTGGCTGCAGCGCTTCGGCGCGAAGGCCTGCCTGTTGTCGTGGCTGCCGATCGTCGGCGATCCGCTGTGCGCGGTGGCCGGCTGGCTCAAGCTGCCGTTCTGGCCCTGCGTCGGATTCATGGCGATCGGCAAGTTCGCACGCTACCTGGTGATGACGGCGGGGGCGCTGTGGCTGTTCCCGGGCTGGTTTGCGGGATGATGGGGGGTTCGTTTGGCACCGCATCGGTGCGCAATCAAACCGTGATGGATTGCCGGCTCGCGATGACCGGCGGCGCTTCGCGATGACAGCGCACCGGCCCCTCGTGGCACGATCCCCGCAGTGCCCGGCGGGCTGACAAGGCAGAGCATGAAATTTCCGACCCAATCCAAGCCCGAGACCAAGCCGAAGCCCGCGCCGGCTGTGGCGAAGGCTCAGGTCCGCTCTGCGAACGCACCTGCGAAAGCGGCCGTGAAAGCGCCTGCGAAAGAAGCCACCAGACAGGCCACCAAACAAGCCACCAAACAAGCCACCAAAGAGAAGGCTGCCAAGCCCGCGAAGCCCGCGGCCGACCCGAACGCCTTCCTGAAGAACCCGGTGCGCTGGCTGAAGCGCCTGTTCCGCCGCCCGGTGCGGCTGAAGCGCCAGGGCCTGGATTTCAAGCTGGTGCTCGACGACCCGGCGACCCGCTTCGGCGATTCGGTGCTCGCACCGAAGATGTCGCCCTCCGACACCGCCGACGTGCAGGCGATGCGGCTCGAACTGGCCGCGGTGCTCGACCGCGATCCGCGTTCGCGCCGGGTGCTGGTGCACCTCAACATGCTCGAGCGCGCGCTGAAGACCAAGGGCATGAAGGCCTTCGAGGACCTGCCGGCCGAGCTGCTGCGCAAGGCCATGGCCCAGCTCGACACGCTGGTGATGGACTGGTCGGCACGCGGCCTGACGCTGCTGCGGGCCCGCGCTTCGGGCACGCTGGCCCGCACGCGCATCACGGCCAGCACCCGGCAGATGTCCGACTTCGGCGACACCACGCATGTGCAGGTGCGCGAAGCGAGCGTCACGACCTTCATGGAGGTCGACCAGGAGTGGGAACGCTCCATGACCGGAAAAAGTTGACCACCCCGGAGGCGCTGCGCGCCTGCCCCTCAAGGGGCGCCGCCAGCGGCCCGGCGGAGCCGGTTCCGCGGCGGCCGCTGGGCTGAAGCCGCTCAGGCAGCCTTGCGTGCGGCCCGTTTGACGGGCGTCTTGGCGGGTGCCTTGGCCGCAGCCTTGCGCGGCGCCTTGGTCGCTGCGCTGCCGTTCAGTCCGGCGACCTTTGCGCTCAGCTCGTCGATGCGCTTCGTCAGTGCGGCGACATCCTTGGCGCTCGGCACGCCCAGCTTGGCCAGTGCCTTCGCGGTGCGTTCCTCGAAGATCGACTCCAGCTTGTCCCAGTGCTGGCCGGCCTTGGCGGTCACGTCGCCGGCCATGCCGCTCATCCGGTTCGTCACCTCGCCGATCTTCTCTTCGGCCACGGCCTGCGTCTTGCGCTGCAGGCTGACGCCTTCCTTGACCAGCGCGTCGAACACCTTGCCGCCTTCTTCCTGGGCCTTCGAGAAGGCGCCCAGCCCGGCCAGCCAGATCTGCTGCGCCGAATCCTTCACCGTGCCGGCGAACGCGCTGTCGAGCAGGCCGGCCGCCGAGGCGCTCTTCTTCTCGGCCATCTTCTGGAGTTTCTTGACCATGGGTTCCTCTTCCGTTGTTGAGTCGGTGATGTGAAAGTCGCGGGGCCACTATAGGAGGCCCTCCGGCGGGCGCCACCGGCTTTCTCTAGGGCGCAGCCTCTATGGGCGGGCTCGGGTAATCGCGCAGCAGCGCGCAAGCGGCTTTGGTCAAGAATCGAACGAAATCAATCCCGGTCGTCAACCCGACCGCCCCAGGAGGACTGCATGCAGTATTTCGTCACCGGCGCCACCGGCTTCATCGGCAAGCGCCTCGTCAAGACCCTGCTGCAGCGCCGCGGCGCGACCGTCCATTTCCTGCTGCGGCCGGAGAGCGAGGGCAAGGTCGACGAGCTGCTGCAGTACTGGGGCGTCTCGAAGGCGCGCGCGATTCCGGTCTACGGCGACCTCACCGCGAAGAAGCTCGGCGTCTCGGCCGACGCGCTGAAGGCCCTGAAGGGCACGATCGACCACGCCTACCACCTCGCCGCGGTCTACGACCTGGCCGCCGACGAGGAAAGCCAGGTGCGCGTGAACGTCGAAGGCACGCGCAACGTCGTCGAGTTCGTCCGCGCGATCGATGCCGGCCACCTGCACCACGTCAGCTCGATCGCCGCCGCCGGCCTGTACGAGGGCGTGTTCCGCGAGGACATGTTCGACGAGGCCGAAGGCCTCGACCACCCCTACTTCATGACCAAGCACGAGAGCGAGAAGATCGTGCGCAAGGAATGCAGGATCCCGTGGACGGTCTACCGCCCGGCGA
>NZ_JBFUCB010000090.1:0-14407 GCF_056405435.1 Rhizobacter sp. P1_G5
GCCCGCGGCGCGGGCGCTGGCGTCGCGGCGGCAGCCGCTTCGGCCGCCGGGGACAGCGCCGGCGACGTGGCCGGAGCCGGTGCCGGCGCAGCAGCCAGGTTGCGCGTCGACGGCGGGTCGAACAGCATCGTGTACTCGCGCACCAGGCGGCCGGTCGACCAGGTGATCTCGAGGATCACGTCGACGAAGGGCTCCTGCACGGCGCGATCGCTCGTGACCTTCAGGAAGGCGCGGCCGTCGGGACGGCGCTGCAGCGAGACCTGCGTGGCCGGCAGCACCTGGTTGTAGTCGACGCCCGCGGCGCGGTACGACTCCGGCGGCGCGATGCGCACGTTCAGGTTCGACGCCTCTTCGGGCGTCAGGCTCGTGACCTCGATTTCCGCGCGGAGGGTTTCACCAAGCGCCGACTGGACCGCCAGCCGCCCGAGGCCGAGCGCCCAGGCGTTGGTGGCAGACAGACACATGGCAGCGATGGCCACGCCGGTCAGAGCAAAGCGGCGAGCGAACAACGAATTTCTTTTCAAGGCGTCTCCCAAGTGGAGGTGGCGGGCAGTGCACAGGCTCCCGTCGATTGGCGTCGTTCTTCTTGAGAAACCAGCACGCACCCCAGGCGCAGTAGAAAACACAATAACATCAACTAGATACGAAGACAAGCTCATGCATTGGCTGACGTTCCCGCCAGAGACGGGATTCGGGGCTTCTGGGGAGTGTCCTGTTGCAGTACGGCAACGCAACAGAACACTCCGTCTTCACTGGTAACTCTCTGTCACTCCAACGGAATTTCCGCCGGTCACTGACCCAGCAGGATCCGCAGCATGCGGCGCAGCGGTTCGGCCGCGCCCCACAGCAACTGGTCGCCGACCGTGAAGGCGCCGAGGTATTCCGGCCCCATCGCCATCTTGCGCAGGCGTCCCACGGGAATCGTCAGCGTGCCGGTCACCGACACCGGCGTCAGGTCCGTAATCGTCGCCTCACGCGTGTTCGGCACGACCTTGACCCACGCGTTGTCGTTGGCGATCAAGGCCTCGATGTCGGCCAGGGGCACGTTCTTCTTGAGCTTGAACGTCAGCGCCTGGCTGTGGCAGCGCATCGCGCCGATGCGCACGCAGAAGCCGTCGACCGGAATGGGCGGCGTGCCGAAGCCCGTGCCCTGCCCGAGGATCTTGTTGGTCTCGGCCTCGCCCTTCCACTCTTCCTTGCTCATGCCGTTGCCGAGATCCTTGTCGATCCACGGGATCAGGCTGCCGGCCAGCGGGACGCCGAAGTTGGCGATCTCCGCTTCGGACAGCGAGCGCTGCTTCGCGACGAGCTTGCGGTCGATCTCGAGGATCGCGCTCTTCGGGTCGTCGAGCAGCGGGCGCACCTCGGCGTTCAGCGTGCCGAACTGCGTCAGCAGCTCGCGCATGTGCTGCGCGCCGCCGCCCGAAGCCGCCTGGTAGGTCTGGGTGCTCATCCACTCGACGAGGCCCGCCTTGTAGAGCGCGCCCACGCCCATCAGCATGCAGCTGACGGTGCAGTTGCCGCCGATCCAGTCGCGCTGGCCGGCCGCCAGTGCGTTCTTGATGACCGGCATGTTGACCGGGTCGAGCACGATGACGGCGTTGTCCTTCATGCGCAGCGACGACGCCGCATCGATCCAGTGCCCGTTCCAGCCGGCGTTGCGCAGCTTCGGGTAGACCTCGTTGGTGTAGTCGCCGCCCTGGCAGGTGATGACGATGTCGCAGCGCTTGAGCGCCTCGATGTCGTTCGCATCCTGCAGCGTGGTCTCGTTCTTCGCGTAGGCGGGCGCCTTGCCGCCGGCATTGCTGGTGCTGAAGAACACCGGCTCGATCAGCTCGAAGTCGTTCTCTTGCGCCATGCGGTCGATCAGCACCGACCCCACCATGCCTCGCCAGCCCACCAGGCCGACCAATCTCGTTGCCATCTTTCTGTCCTGTCCGTTGAATTCGTTCGTGAAGGGTTTCGTCGAAAAAGCGTCGGGTCAGCCGTTCGCTTTCAGGTGGGCGACCACAGCGTCGCCCATCTCCTTCGTGCCCACCTTCGTGGTGCCTTCACTGTGAATATCGGCGGTGCGCAGCCCCTTGGCCAGCACCGCCTTGACAGCCGCCTCGATGCGCAGCGCCGCGGCTTCCTGGTTCAGGCTGAAGCGCAGCATCATCGCCGCCGACAGGATGGTGGCCAGCGGGTTCGCGATGCCCTTGCCGGCGATGTCCGGAGCCGAGCCGTGGCTGGGCTCGTACAGCCCCTGGTTCTTCGCGTTCAGCGAGGCCGACGGCAGCATGCCGATCGAGCCGGTCAGCATCGCCGCCTCGTCGCTGAGGATGTCGCCGAACATGTTGCCGGTGACGATCACGTCGAGCCGCTTCGGATCCTTCACCAGCTGCATCGCCGCGTTGTCGACGTACATGTGCTCCAGCGCCACGTCGGGGTACTGCGCATGCACCTCGGTGACGACGTCGCGCCAGAACTGGAAGGTCTCCAGCACGTTGGCCTTGTCGACGCTCAGCACCTTCTTGTTGCGCTTGCGCGCCGCCTRGAACGCGACATGCGCGATGCGCTCGATCTCGGGGCGCGAATAGCGCATCGTGTCGAAGGCCTCGTCGGCGCCGGCGAACGCGCCGTCGGGCGACTTCCGGCGGCCGCGCGGCTGGCCGAAGTAGATGTCGCCGGTCAGCTCGCGGATGATCAGCAGGTCGAGGCCGGCCACCACCTCGGGCTTCAGCGTCGACGCATGCGTCAGCTCCTCGTAGCAGATCGCCGGGCGGAAGTTGGCGAACAGCTCCAGGTTCTTGCGCAGGCCGAGGATGGCCTGCTCCGGGCGCAGGTGGCGCTCGAGCTTGTCGTACTTCCAGTCGCCGACGGCGCCGAACAGCACTGCGTCGGCCGACTTGGCCAGCGCGAGCGTGGCCTCGGGCAGCGGGTGGCCATGGGCCGCATAGGCCGCGCCGCCGACCTCGGCGCTCTCGGTCTCGAAGCGCAGGTCGAGGCAGCCGAGCACCTTGACGGCCTCGGCCATGATCTCCACCCCGATGCCGTCACCCGGCAGGATCGCAATCTTCACGAATCAATTCCTTCTTGGATCAGACGCGCTGGGCCAGCCAGGGCTTCTGCAACAGGCGCTCTGCTTCGAACGCACGAATCTTGTCGGCATGGCGCAGCGTGAGGCCGATGTCGTCAAAGCCGTTGAGCAGGCAGAATTTTCGGAAGGGCTGGACGTCGAAAGGGATCACCTCCCCGCCCGGCCTCTGGACGACCTGGCGGTCCAGGTCGATCGTCAACTTGTAGCCGACAAACGCGTTCACCTCGTCGAACAGGCGGCTCACCTCGTGCTCGGGCAGCACGATCGGCAGCAGGCCGTTCTTGAAGCAGTTGTTGAAGAAGATGTCGGCATAGCTCGGCGCGATGATCGCGCGGAAGCCGTATTGGTCAAGCGCCCAGGGGGCATGCTCGCGCGACGAGCCGCAGCCGAAGTTCTTGCGCGTGACCAGCACCGAGGCGCCCTGGTAGCGCGGCTGGTTCAGCACGAAATCGGGGTTGCGCTTGCGGCTGGCCGGATCCTGGCCGGGCTCGCCGTGGTCGAGGTAGCGCCATTCGTCGAACAGGTTCGGGCCGAACCCGGACTTCTTGATCGACTTCAGGAACTGCTTCGGGATGATCGCGTCGGTGTCGACGTTCTCGCGGTCGAGCGGGGCGACCAGGCCGGTGTGGATGCGGAAGGCTTGCATGGTCAGTGTCTCCTCAGGACAGGCGACGCACGTCGACGAAATGGCCCTGCATCGCGGCCGCGGCCGCCATCGCCGGGCTGACCAGGTGGGTGCGGCCACCGGCGCCCTGCCGGCCCTCGAAGTTGCGGTTCGACGTGGACGCGCAGCGCTCGCCCGGCTCCAGCCGGTCGGCGTTCATCGCGAGGCACATCGAGCAGCCCGGTTCGCGCCATTCGAAGCCGGCGCCGCGGAAGACCACGTCCAGGCCCTCGCGCTCGGCCTGCTCCTTCACGAGGCCCGACCCCGGCACCACCAGCGCGAGCTTGACGTTCTTCGCCAGCTTGCCGCCGATGCGGCGCACGACGGCCGCGGCCTCGCGCAGATCCTCGATGCGCGAGTTGGTGCACGAGCCGATGAACACCTTGTCGATCAGGATGTCGGTGATCGGCTTGTTCGGCTCCAGCGCCATGTACTGCAGCGCACGCTCCATCGCGCCGCGCTTGCCGCTGTCCTTCTCGCGGTCCGGGTCGGGCACGCGGTCGTCGATCGACAGCACCATCTCGGGCGAGGTGCCCCAGGTGACCTGCGGGCGGATGGTCGACGCGTCGAGCTCGACGACGGCATCGAAGTGCGCACCGGCGTCGGTGTGCAGCGTGCGCCAGTAGGCGACGGCGTGGTCCCACTCGAGGCCGCTGGGCGTGAACGGGCGGCCCTTCACATAGGCGATGGTGGTGTCGTCGACGCCGACCAGGCCGGCGCGGGCGCCSGCYTCRATYGCCATGTTGCASACCGTCATGCGGCCTTCCATGCTGAGCGCACGGATCGCGCTGCCGGCGAACTCGATCGTGTAGCCGGTGCCGCCGGCGGTGCCGATCTTGCCGATGATGGCGAGCACGATGTCCTTGGCGCTGCAGCCGCGCGCCAGCGTGCCTTCCACCTTGACCAGCATGTTCTTCGCCTTGCGCGCCAGCAGCGTCTGCGTGGCCAGCACATGCTCGACCTCGCTGGTCCCGATGCCGTGCGCCAGCGCGCCGAACGCACCGTGCGTGGAGGTGTGCGAATCGCCGCAGACCACCGTCATGCCCGGCAGCGTGGCGCCCTGCTCCGGGCCGATCACATGGACGATGCCCTGGCGCTTGTCGTTCATCTTGAACTGCGTGATGCCGACGCGGTCGCAGTTGGCGTCCAGCGTGTCGACCTGCAGCTTCGAGATCGGGTMGGCGATGCCGTGCGAGCGGTCGGTGGTCGGCACGTTGTGGTCGCTGACCGCCAGGTTGGCCGACAGGCGCCACACCTTGCGGTGCGCCAGGTCCAGGCCCTCGAACGCCTGCGGGCTGGTGACTTCGTGCACCAGGTGGCGATCGATGTAGAGGAYGGCKGTGCCGTCKTCYTCGGTGTGGACGACGTGYTCGTCCCAGATYTTGTCGTAGAGSGTGCGGGCCATGGTGGCTTCCAGGTGAGACTCTGGCGAATCAACGATTTTAGGCGCTGAACAATGAAAAACCCCGGCGCCAGGCCGGGGTTTTCGCAGGGTGGAGTTCAGGCTGCTTTGCCGGCGGGCTCAGTTTCGCTGCGCAATGGGTTTCACATTGCGCTGCGTGGCACCGTGGAATAGCTGGCGCGGACGGCCGATCTTGTACTCCGGGTCGCCGATCATCTCGTTCAGCTGGGCGATCCAGCCGACCGTGCGGGCCAGCGCGAAGATCGCGGTGAACAGGCTGACCGGGATGCCGATCGCGCGCTGCACGATGCCCGAGTAGAAGTCGACGTTCGGGTACAGCTTGCGGGCGACGAAGTACTCGTCTTCCAGCGCGATCTTCTCGAGCTCCATCGCGAGCTTGAACAGCGGGTCGTTGTGCAGGCCCAGTGCGTTCAGCACCTCGTGGCAGGTCTCGCGCATCAGCTTGGCGCGCGGGTCGTAGTTCTTGTAGACGCGGTGGCCGAAGCCCATCAGCTTGATGCCGGAGTTCTTGTCCTTCACCTGCTTGATGAACTCGCCGATCTTCTCGACGCCGCCCATCTTCTGCACGTCCTCGAGCATGTTCAGCGCCGCCTCGTTGGCGCCGCCGTGGGCCGGGCCCCACAGGCAGGCCACGCCGGCCGCGATCGCCGCGAACGGGTTGGTGCCCGACGAACCGCACAGGCGCACCGTCGAGGTCGACGCGTTCTGCTCGTGGTCGGCGTGCAGGATGAAGATGCGGTCCATCGCGCGCACCAGCACCTCGTTCGGCTCGTACTCCTCGCACGGCGTCGCGAACATCATGCGCATGAAGTTGCCCGAGTACGACAGGTCGTTCTTCGGGTAGATGTACGGCTGGCCGATGCCGTACTTGTAGGCCATCGCCACCAGCGTCGGCATCTTCGCGATCAGGCGGATCGCCGAGATCTCGCGGTGCTTCGGGTTGTTGATGTCGGTGCTGTCGTGATAGAAGGCCGACAGCCCGCCGACCAGGCCGGTCAGCACCGCCATCGGGTGCGCGTCGCGGCGGAAGCCGCGCAGGAAGAACTGCATCTGCTCGTTGACCATCGTGTGGTTGGTCACCGTCTTGACGAAGTCGGCCTTCTCGGTCTCGTTCGGCAGCTCGCCGTTCAGCAGCAGGTAGCAGGTCTCGAGGTAGTCGCAGTTGGTCGCGAGCTGCTCGATCGGGTAGCCGCGGTACAGCAGCTCGCCCTTGTCACCGTCGATGTAGGTGATGGTCGACTGGCACGACGCGGTCGACAGGAAGCCGGGGTCGTAAGTGAACTTGCCGGTCTGCGCGTAGAGCTTGCGGATGTCGATGACGTCCGGGCCGATCGTGCCCTTGTAGACCGGCAGGTCCATCGCAGGGCTGCCATCGGAGAACGACAGGGTGGCTTTCACGTCGGACGGGGTCATGAGCATTCCTTCAAGCAGGGCAGGTTATGAGACTGAAAACACGCCTTCAGTGCCTGGCGCGCATCAGCTGCAGCACTTCGAGCACGTCGTCGCGCCGCAGGTCGCCATCGGGCTCCTTGCGGGCGAGCAACAGGTCCAGCAAATCGTTGTCGGACAGATCCATCAGCAGGGTCAGCCCCTCGGCCTGCCGGGTTGTCAACGCCGATTCATGACGCGCAAAGAACCGCTCGACGAACAGGTCGTTCTCGAGCAGGCCGCGCCGGCAACGCCAGCGCAGCTTGCTGAGGGCACGTTCGTCGAGCAGCGTGTCGGTCATGTCGAGTTCAGACGGCTCTACGAACCATCAGTTCCTTGATCTTGCCGATCGCCTTCGTCGGGTTCAGCCCCTTCGGGCAGACGTCGACGCAGTTCATGATCGTGTGGCAGCGGAACAGGCGGTACGGATCCTCGAGGTTGTCGAGGCGGGCGCCGGTGTCCTGGTCGCGGCTGTCGGCGATGAAGCGGTAGGCCTGCAGCAGCCCGGCGGGGCCGACGAACTTGTCGGGGTTCCACCAGAAGCTCGGGCAGCTCGTCGAGCAGCTCGCGCACAGGATGCACTCGTACAGCCCGTTCAGTTCCTCGCGCTCTTCCGGCGACTGCAGGCGCTCCTTCTCGGGCGGCGGCATGTCGTTGACGAGGTAGGGCTTGATCGAGTTGTACTGCGTGAAGAACTGCGTCATGTCGACGATCAGGTCACGCACCACCGGCAGGCCCGGCAGSGGCTTSAGCAYGAYGACSTCGGGCAGCGTGCGCATGTTGGTCAGGCACGCGAGGCCGTTCTTGCCGTTGATGTTCATCGCGTCCGAACCGCAGACGCCTTCGCGGCACGAGCGGCGGAAGCTGATCGTCGGGTCGACCGCCTTCAGCTTCATCAGCGCATCGAGCAGCATGCGCTCGCTGCCGTCGAGCTCGACCTCGAGGGTCTGCATGCGGGGCTTCGAATCCGTGTCGGGGTCGTAGCGGTAGATCTGGAAAACACGCTTGGTCATGAAATGCTTTCGACGTTCTCGTGGCGATGGCTCAGAACGAGCGGACCTTCGGCGGAATCGACTCGGCCGTCAGCGGGGTCAGTTTCACGGGCTTGTAGTCGAGGCGGTTGCCCTCGCTGTACCACAGCGAGTGCTTCATCCACACCTTGTCGTTGCGGCCGTTCGGGAATTCCGGCGAATCGGCGTAGTCGTTGACGGTGTGCGCGCCGCGGCTCTCGTGGCGGGCGGCCGCCGAGATCATCGTGGCGAGCGCCGCCTCGATCAGGTTCTCGACTTCCAGCGCCTCGATGCGGGCGGTGTTGAACACCTTGGACTTGTCGGCCAGGTGGATGTTCTTCACGCGCTCGGCGATCGCCTTGACCTGCTCGACGCCTTCGTCCATCGTCGCCTGCGTGCGGAACACGCCGGCATGCTTCTGCATCGAGTTGCGCAGGTCGTTGGCGACGTCCTGCGCGTATTCGCCGCCGCTGCTCGCCTCGTACTTGTTCAGGCGGGCCAGCGTGCGCTCGGCCGCATCGGCCGGCAGCGGCTTGTGGGCCTGGGTCTTCAGCGCCGAATCGACGATGTGGTTGCCGGCCGCGCGGCCGAACACCAGCAGGTCGAGCAGCGAGTTCGTGCCCAGGCGGTTCGCGCCGTGCACGCTGACGCAGGCGCATTCGCCGACCGCGTACAGGCCGTTGACCACCGCGTTCGGGTCGCCGTCCTTCGGCACCACGACCTGGCCGTGGATGTTGGTCGGGATGCCGCCCATCTGGTAGTGGATGGTCGGCACGACCGGGATCGGCTCCTTCGTGATGTCGACGTTCGCGAAGTTGTGGCCGATCTCCAGCACGCTGGGCAGGCGCTTCATGATCGTCTCGGAGCCGAGGTGGGTCATGTCGAGCACGACGTAGTCCTTGTTGGGACCGCAGCCGCGCCCTTCCTTGATCTCCTGGTCCATGCAGCGCGAGACGAAGTCGCGCGGCGCCAGGTCCTTCAGCGTCGGGGCGTAGCGCTCCATGAAGCGCTCGCCGTCGCTGTTGCGCAGGATCGCGCCCTCGCCGCGGCAGCCCTCGGTCAGCAGCACGCCGGCACCGGCCACGCCGGTCGGGTGGAACTGCCAGAACTCCATGTCCTCGAGCGGGATGCCGGCGCGYGCCGCCATGCCCAGGCCGTCGCCGGTGTTGATGAAGGCGTTGGTCGAGGCCGCGAAGATGCGCCCCGCGCCGCCGGTGGCCAGCAGCACGGTCTTGGCTTCGAGGATGTGCAGCTCGCCGGTCTCCATCTCGAGCGCGGTGACGCCGACCACGTCGCCCTCGGCGTCGCGGATCAGGTCGAGCGCCATCCACTCGACGAAGAAGTGCGTGCGCGCCTTGACGTTCTGCTGGTACAGCGTGTGCAGCATCGCGTGGCCGGTGCGGTCGGCGGCGGCGCAGGCGCGCTGCACCGGCTTYTCGCCGTAGTTGGCGGTGTGGCCGCCGAASGGGCGCTGGTARATSGTGCCGTCGGGGTTGCGGTCGAAMGGCATGCCSAWGTGCTCGAGSTCGTASACGACCTTCGGCGCCTCGCGGCACATGAATTCGATCGCGTCCTGGTCGCCGAGCCAGTCGGAACCCTTCACGGTGTCGAAGAAGTGGTAGTGCCAGTTGTCTTCGGACATGTTGCCGAGCGAGGCACCGATGCCGCCCTGCGCGGCCACCGTGTGCGAACGGGTCGGGAACACCTTGGACAGCACGGCGACGTTCAGCCCGGCACGGGCCAGCTGCAGCGAGGCACGCATGCCCGAGCCGCCGGCGCCGACGATGACGACGTCGAACTTGCGCTTGGAGATCGAGGAAGAGGAAAAGCTCACGTCACAGTCTCCAGAGCACTTGAATCGCCCAGCCGGCACAGCCGACCAGCCACACCAGCGTGAGCACCTGCAGGGCCAGCTTCACGCCGACCGGCTTCACGTAGTCCATCAGCACGTCGCGCACGCCGACCCACACGTGGTAGGCCAGCGAGACGATCACGACGAAGGTCAGCACCTTCATCCACTGGCGCGAGAAGATGCCGGCCCACTTGTCGTAGCCCATCGAGCCCGGCAGCAGCACCTGCACGATCAGCGCGACCGTGAACAGCGCCATCACCAGTGCGGTGGCGCGCTGGGCCATCCAGTCGCGCAGGCCGTAGTGCGCGCCGACGACCAGGCGCTTCGAACCAAAGTTTTGTGTCATGGTGTGGCGCCTCAGAAGAACAGCTTCCAGCCGAGCACGAGGGTCAGCAGGACACTCAGCACCAGCGTGACGAGGGCCGACTGGCGGCCGAATTCCTTGCTGACCGAGTGCGTCGCGTCCATCCACAGGTGGCGCACGCCGGCGATGAAGTGATGCAGGTAGGACCAGATCAGCGCGAGCGTCACCAGCTTGATGAACCAGGCCGGCACGAAGCCGTAGCCGCCCATGAAGACGCCGGTGAACTGCGAGTACGAGACCTCGGAGGTGAGGCTGGTGTCGAACATCCAGATGATGAACGGGAGCAGCACGAACATCAGCAGGCCGCTGACGCGGTGCAGGATGGACACCCAGCCCGCAAGGGGCAGCCGGTACTGGGTGGCGTCGATCAGACGCATCGTTCCTGGCCTCCGTGAGGAGATTGGCTTGGAAATCTCTGTCATACCCACCTTGTGTAATCGAGACGAAACCGAAGGATTTTATTGCAACGCAGCAGATTCTCGTGGGGGTCGGAGAAGTGACCGCGGCAAATGATGCGCCTTCGCGACCAACTTCGGGCGCGGCGACACGGCTAACTGAGTTCGTTCCTGTAGTAATGCGAGCGCGTGTTGTAGAGGCCGCGCCGCAGCTCGACCGGCTTGTCGCCATAGGTGCGCGACAGCCGCTCCACGCTGAGCAGCGGCTCGCCGACCGGCACGCCCAGCAGTTCGGCCGCGCCGGCATCGGCCGCCACCGCCCGCAACTGCTCCTCGGCCCGGATCATGCGCACGCCGAATTCGGTCTCGAACAGGCCGTACAAGGGCCCGCGGTAGTCGGTCAGGCGCTCGGCCGTCAGCCCCTTGAACAGCGCAGCCGGCAGCCAGATGTCGTCCAGCACGACCGGCACGCGCTTGAACTGCAGCAGGCGGCGGATCTGGATCGCCGCGTCGCCGGCCTTCAGCTCCAGCGCGCGGGCGATCTCGGCATTCGGCCGCTGGCGGCGGCAATCGATGACATGGCGTGTCGCGCCGCCGATCTCGCCGTCATCGGGCATCAGGCGCAGGAAGCGGTACTGGATCTTCTCTTCCGCATGCGTCGCGACGAAGGTGCCCTTGCCCTGGCGGCGCACCAGCAGGTTCTCGTCGGCCATCGCGTCGATCGCCTTGCGCACCGTGCCCTGGCTCACCTTGTAGCGCGCGGCCAGCTCCATCTCGCTCGGGATCGCCTCGCCGGGCTTCCATTCGCCGCCCTGCAGGCTGCGCGTGATCAGCGCCTTGATCTGCTGGTACAGCGGGCTGAAGGCCGGCCCGCCGGCATCGGCGGGGGGCGCTTCGCCGGCAGCGGCAGCAGCAGAAAGGGAGGGGATCGAGGCGGCCATGAGACCGCGATTGCAGCACAGCTCGCCCCCTGTCGTCCATGACTGATGGAAGATGTCTTATATAAGACATAAGATCATTGACAAGGGGGTGGGTCGACACCTAGACTCGCCCTACACTTCAGGCACCACTGAACCCTGCGGAGACTCCTCATGAGCAAGAAACCCGTTCGCGTTGCCGTCACCGGTGCCGCCGGCCAGATCGGCTATGTCCTGCTGTTCCGTATCGCCTCGGGCGAGATGCTGGGCAAGGACCAGCCGGTGATCCTGCAACTGCTCGAGATCCCCGACGAGAAGGCCCAAAAGGCGCTGAAGGGCGTGATGATGGAACTCGACGACTGCGCGTTCCCGCTGCTGGCCGGCATGGAAGCGCACGGCGATGCCAACACCGCCTTCAAGGACACCGATTACGCGCTGCTGGTCGGCGCCCGCCCGCGCGGTCCCGGCATGGAACGCAAGGACCTGCTGGCCGCCAACGCGCAGATCTTCACCGCGCAAGGCAAGGCACTGAATGCCGTCGCATCGCGCAACGTCAAGGTGCTGGTGGTCGGCAACCCGGCCAACACCAACGCCTACATCGCGATGAAGAGCGCGCCCGACCTGCCGCGCAAGAACTTCACCGCGATGCTGCGCCTGGACCACAACCGCGCCGCGTCGCAGATCGCCGCCAAGACCGGCAAGCCGGTGTCGAGCATCGAGAAGCTGGCCGTGTGGGGCAACCACTCGCCGACGATGTACGCCGACTACCGCTTCGCGACGATCGACGGCAAGTCGGTCAAGGAACTGATCAACGACGACGTGTGGAACAAGGACACGTTCCTGCCGACCGTCGGCAAGCGCGGTGCCGCGATCATCGAAGCACGCGGCCTGAGCTCGGCCGCCTCGGCCGCCAACGCCGCGATCGACCACATGCGCGACTGGGCGCTGGGCARCAACGGCAAGTGGGTCACGATGGGCATCGCCTCCGATGGCCAGTACGGCATCCCGAAGGACACGATGTTCGGCTTCCCGGTCACCACCGCCGGCGGCGAGTACAAGCTGGTCGAGGGCCTGGCGATCGACGCGTTCTCGCAAGAGCGCATCAACCTGACCCTCAAGGAACTGCAAGAGGAACAAGAAGGCGTCAAGCACCTTCTGTAAGCACGGCTGCGGGCCCGAGAGAAGGCCGGACTGCATCCGGCCTTTTTTTCGGCTCGACCGCTACGGAGCAAGCGATGAGCGACTGGAATCCAGCCCTGTACAAGCAATTCGAGGACGAGCGCACGCGCCCGGCGCGCGACCTGCTGGCGCAGGTGGATGCCATCCCGGCCGGTCCGGTGTTCGATCTCGGCTGCGGGCCGGGCAACTCGACCGAATTGCTGGTCCATCGCTTTCCCGGCGCGCAGGTCGTCGGCACCGACACCTCCGAGGCGATGCTCGCCAGCGCCCGGGAGCGCCTTCCGGGCTGCCGCTTCGAGCTGAGCGACATCTCCACCTGGCGCGCGACGTCATCCGCCACTTCGCCCGCCGCGCTGATCTACGCGAACGCCTCGCTGCAATGGGTGCCCGACCACGCGGCGCTGCTGCCACGGCTGTTCGCCGAGCTCGCGCCGGGCGGCACGCTCGCGATCCAGATGCCCGACAACCGCGACGAGCCCACGCACCGGCTGATGCGCGAGACCGCCGCGCTCGCGCCCTGGGCCGAGCCGATCGGCGATGCCGACCGCAAGCGCACGCCGATGCTCGGCGTCGGCGGCTACTACGACCTGCTCGCGCCGCTGGCCGCGCGGGTGCAGGTGTGGCGCACCGCCTACCAGCACCCGATGGCCGACGCCGCCGCAATCGTCGAATGGGTGCGCGCCACCGGGCTGAAGCCGTTCATCGATCCGCTGCCGCCCACGCTGCGCGCCTCGTTCCTCGAGGCCTACACCCGGCGCATCGCCGAGGCCTACCCGGCGCACGCCGACGGCCGGCTGCTGCTGGCGTTCCCGCGGCTGTTCATCGTCGCGACGAAGGCTGCCTGATGAACCAGCATCCGCGCGAGATCCTGTTCGGCGCCGGCGACGTGCTGCCCGCCCTGCCCGTCTGCGACCACTATGCCGGCGTCGAGGCCCGCATGCACAAGAGCCTCGCGCTGCAGGCCGAGCTCGGGCCGGTGTTCGACATCACGCTCGATTGCGAGGATGGCGCGCCGGTCGGCGGCGAGGCCGAGCATGCGCAGATGGTCGCGTCGTTCGTGATGTCGGCCGCCAACCGCCACGGCCGCGTCGGCGCCCGCGTGCATGCGCCGGACGAGGCCGCCTTCGATGCCGACGTCGACACGCTGGTCAAGCAGGCCGGCACCCGGCTGGCCTACCTGATGGTGCCCAAGGTCGAGAGCCTCGCGCAGCTGCAGGCCGCGATCTCGTCGATCGACGCCGCGGGCGTGCGCCACGGCCTCGAGCGGCAGATCCCGATCCACGCGCTGGTCGAGACGCACGGCGCGCTGCGCGAGGTCGACGCGATCGCCGCGCACCCGCGCATCGAATCGCTGTCGTTCGGCCTGATGGATTTCGTCTCGGCGCACCGCGGCGCGATCGGCCACCAGGCGATGAGCGCCACCGGCCAGTTCGAGCACCCGCTGGTGCTGCGCGCCAAGCTGGAGATCTCGGCCGCCTGTCACGGCCATGGCAAGGTGCCGTCGCACTGCGTCGTCACCGAGTTCCGCAAGCTCGATCTGCTGCAGAACGCTGCGACGAAGGCCGCGCGCCAGCTCGGCTACCTGCGCATGTGGAGCATCCACCCCGACCAGGTCCGCACCATCGTCGACGCGTTCGCGCCGACCGCCGCCGAGACCGACCTCGCGACCGAGATCCTGATGGCGGCCCAGGCGGCCCGCTGGGCGCCCACCAGCCACCGCGACACGCTGCATGACCGGGCGAGCTACCGCTACTACTGGCATGTGCTGGAGCGCGCGGCCCGCACCGGGCAACCGCTGCCGATCGAGGTGCGGCAGGCCTTCTTCGCGGAGGGCCTGTGATGTTTTCCACGCCCTCGCGCGGCAAGTGCGCAACAAGCCTTCAAATTGTTTCAAAGACGGGGGTTGCAGCCCGATGTGTGCCACCACCAACCTCCACAATCGCTCCTTCTCACAACCCGTTGGAGCGACACGATGTCCCGCAACCTCTTTCTTGCCAATGCCTTCGCACTGGCCGTTGGCCTGACCTCGGCTGCCGCGATGGCTGCCGATCCCGCCACCCCGGCGAAGCCGGCCGCGAAGCCCGCTGCTGCCGCCC
>NZ_JBFUCB010000091.1:0-14383 GCF_056405435.1 Rhizobacter sp. P1_G5
GTGCGGCCGGTGTAGAGCACGTCGTCGATCAGCAGGATCGGGCGGCCGTCGACCTCGAACGGCAGCCGCGTCGGGTCGGCGCTGGACATGCCGCGCGACGCGAAATCGTCGCGGTGCAGCGCGCTGGAGATCACCCCGATCTCGCCCGGCAGCTTCAGCTGCGCATGCAGCCGCTCGGCCAGCCAGGCGCCGCCCGACCAGATGCCCACCAGCACGGTGTCGGGTTGCAGCAGGTTGCGCACGACCGCTTGCAGGTCGGTGTACAACGCCTCGGCGTCGAGAAGCAGTGTGCCCATCAGGTGGTCCTGTCGGTGGAGGTCAAGGCGGCGTTTGTCAAGGCAGGGCTCGCAGGTATTGCTCCAGGATGATGGCCGCCGACGCCGCATCGACGTCGCCGGCCCCCATCGCGTGGGCCTCGGTGGTGGTGTAGCGCTCGTCGACCTCGTGCACCGGCAGCCGGAAGCGGCCGTGCAGCTGGCGGGCGAAGCGCTGCGCGCGGACGGTGTTCTCGTGCGGCGCGCCGTCGGGGTGCACCGGCACGCCGACCACCAGCGCACTCGGCTGCCATTCGGTGATCAGCTTGCCGAGCGCCGCGAAGCGCGCATCGCCGACCGCCGCCACGGTGCGCAGCGGCGTCGCGGTGCGGGTCACGGTGTTGCCGGTGGCCACGCCGACGCGCAGCGTGCCGAAATCGAAAGCCAGGAACGAGCGGGGAGCAGCGGCCTCATGCATGCCCCGCCTCTTGCGAGAGCATGCGCGGGTCGATCCCCAGCAGCGACAGCGCCTTGTCGTAGCGCTGCTCGACCGGCGTGTCGAAGATGACGCCGGGCTCGGCGACGACGTTGATCCAGCCGTTGCGGCCGATCTCTTCCTCGAGCTGGCCGGCGCTCCAGCCGCTGTAGCCGAGCGTGACGAGGATCTTCTTCGGGCCGGCGCCGTGCGACAGCGCCTCCAGCACGTCCTTGCTGGTGGTCATCTCGAGCCCGCCGGGAATCTGCAGCGACGAGTTGTAGTGCCCGCCCTCGCCCGCTTCGCCGCCCAGCCGCTCGTGCAGCACGAAGCCGCGCTCGGTCTGCACCGGGCYGCCGAAGTAGACCGGCACATCGGCCAGGTCGGGGCGGTCGAGCGTCAGTTCGACCTTTTCGAACAGGTTCTTCAGCTTGATGTCGATCGGCTTGTTGATCACCAGGCCGAGCGCGCCCTTCTCGGTGTGCTCGCACAGGTAGATCACCGCGCCGGCGAAGGTGTCGTCGGCCATGCCCGGCATGGCGATCAGGAACTGGTTCGTCAGGTTGATGGTCGCGGCAGGCATCGGGGCATTTTATGACTGCGGCACACTCGCCCGATGGAAAAGGTTACAGAGCCCTCGCTGGACGCCGCGCTGGTGTGGTTCCGGCGTGATTTGCGGGCCGAGGACCATGCCGCGCTGTTCCATGCGCTGAAGGCCGCCCGCAAGGTGTACTGCGGGTTCATCCTCGACCAGGCGATCCTCGATGCGCTGCCGCGCGCCGACCGGCGGGTCGAGTTCATCCGCGACTGCCTGGTCGCGCTCGACACCCGGCTGCAAGCGCTCGCACCCGGCGCCCGGCTGCTGGTGCGGCACGGCCTGGCCACGCAGGAGCTGCCGCGGCTGGCCCACGAACTGCACGTGCAGGCGGTGTACGCCAACCACGACGACGAACCGGCCTCGCTGGCCCGTGACGCCCGGGTGCGCGGCGCGCTGGCCGACCTGGGCATCGCGCTGCACACCGGCAAGGACCATGTGGTGTTCGAGCGCAGCGAGCTGCTGACCGGCAGCGGCAAGGCCTACAGCGTGTTCACGCCGTACAAGAACGCGTGGCTGCGCAAGCTGGAGCCGTTCTACGTCAGCGCGTACCCGGTGGAACGCTACGCGCACCGGCTGGCACCGCCGGCGGAAGATGTCGCCGCTGACATCCCGTCGCTCGCCGAGATCGGCTTCGAGCCGACCAACCTGCACGAACTGCACCAGGGGACGGGCGAGGCCGGCGCACGGGCGCTGCTCGACGACTTCCTGCCGCGCATCGAGCGCTATGGCGAGGCGCGCGACTTCCCGGCGGTGAGGGGGCCGAGCTACCTGTCGATGCACCTGCGCTTCGGCACCGTCTCGATCCGCACGCTGGCGCGCGAGGCGGCGCAGCGCATGCACCACGGCTCGGCGGGCGCGGCGGTGTGGCTGTCGGAGCTGGTGTGGCGCGATTTCTACCACCAGGTGCTGCACCACCACCCACGGGTGGTCGACGCGAGCTTCAAGCCCGAGTACGACGCCATCAAGTGGGAGCACGGCAAGCACGCGCAGGCGCTGTTCGAGGCGTGGTGCGAGGRCCGCACCGGCTACCCGCTGGTCGATGCCGCGATGGCGCAGATCAACCAGACCGGCTACATGCACAACCGGCTGCGCATGGTGACGGCCAGCTTCCTGACCAAGGACCTCGGCATCGACTGGCGCTGGGGCGAGCGCTGGTTCGCCGAGAAGCTCAACGACTACGACCTGGCGGCCAACAACGGCGGCTGGCAGTGGGCGGCCTCGACGGGGTGCGATGCGCAGCCGTATTTCCGCATCTTCAACCCGGTGAGCCAGAGCGAGAAGTTCGACGCCGCGGGCAAGTTCATCCGGCGCTACCTGCCGGCGCTGGCGGGGCTGTCGGACCAGGCGATCCATGCGCCGTGGCTGGCGCGGCCGATCGAGCTGGCCGAAGCCGGCGTGCGGCTCGGCGACAGCTACCCGCTGCCGGTCGTGATGCACGACGAGGCGCGAGTGCGGACGCTCGAGCGCTATGCGGTGGTGAAAGGCTGATCTTCCGGGTCCTCGTCGTCGCTGTCCCCGTCATCGGGCGTGTCGCGTCCCCGCGAATCGCCTTGGCCGCCATGCCGGCGGCGCCCACCGCGCGACGGGCGGGTCGCACGCGCGACACCGCCCTTCGTCCGGGAGGTGGAAGGCGCCGCGCCCAAGGAGCCTCCATCGTCCCCCGGCGGGTCCCCGCCGGTCACGTCCGCCAGCGCGTCGATCCCCTGCCCGTCCGAGCCGTCGAAGCCCGCCGTCCCCAGCGTGACGCGGGCGCCGCCGCGGCACATCGACACTTTCCGCAGCAGGTAGGCCTGGCGGTCGGGTGCGGCGATCAGCGGCTCGATCAGGCCCAGCTGCACCGCGGCATTTCCAACAGGAGCAACTCCCACGGAGTGACTTTCACGGAGGATTGAAGACGGACAGTGGGTGACCGCGCCGGCCCGGCGGTTCCGTCAGCGGCCACGCGGGCGGCGCTTTGTCTGCCCACCCCGTGGCATCACAGCACGCGCCGCGGCGCGGCCGTCGCCGCATCGCCGCTGTTCGGCGTGCCGGTCGGCTCGATCAGCAGCATGTGCACTTCTTCCTCGGCCCACGGCCGGTGCTGCACGCCGCGCGGCACGACGAACATCTGGCCAGGGCCGAGCGTGACCGTGCCGTCCGGCAGATCGATGTGCAGCCGGCCCTTCAGCACGAGGAAGAAGTCGTCGGTGTCGGGGTGGGCATGCCAGCGGTACTCGCCGTTCACCTTCACCACCATCACGTCGTGGCCGTTGTACTCGGCCACGGTGCGTGGGGCCCAGTGGTCGCTGAAGAGTTCGAGCTTGCCGTGCAGGTCGATCGCGTTCATGGAAATCCTGGCATCGAGAGTGGAACTGCACGCAGTCTGCCGCCGCGTGCGGCAACGGTCTTGTACGCTTGTCACATGTCGACCCTGCCTTCCGGCGACGCCAACGCCTCGAGTCCTTCGGATTGGGCCCGCTTCCAGCCGGGTGCCACGCCCGACATCACGCTGATGCGGGCGCATTTCACCGAGCATGTGTTCGAGCGGCACAGCCACGCGCAGTACGCGATCGGCGTCACGCACAGCGGGGTGCAGACCTTCCACTGCCGCGGCGCCGCCCACGCCAGCCTGCCCGGCGACCTGCTGCTGTTCAACCCCGACGAGGCCCACGACGGCCAGCGCGGCACCGACGAAGGATTCGGCTACGCGATCCTCTACGTCGACCCGGCCGCGCTGCCGCGCCACCTGCAACGCGAGGCCGGCACGCYCGCCAGCGCCTTCTTCCGGCAGCCGGTGGTGCACGACCCGCCGGCCGCCGCCGCGCTGCAGCGCGCGATGGCGGCCATCGGCCAGCCGCAGGAGTCGCTGCGCGGCGAGGCCCTCACCACCGATGTGCTGGTGCGGTTGCTGCAGCGGCACGGCGAGACACCGGCGACGGGCACCAGCCCGCTGGCCGCCGGTTCACGGCGCATGCTGCGCGTGCGCGACCACATCCGCGCCCATGCGTCGCGCGACCTGTCGGTGGCCGAGCTGGCGCGCGAGGCCGGGCTGTCGCGGGTGCACCTGAGCCGTGCGTTCGCCCAGCACTTCGGCGTGCCGCCTCACGTCTACCTGAACGCGGTGCGGCTGGAACACGCGAAGCGCCTGCTGCTGGCCGGCGTCGCGCCCGCGCTCGCGGCACTGGACGCCGGCTTTGCGGACCAGAGCCACTTCAGCCGCCGCTTCAAGGGCGCGACCGGCCTGACGCCCGGCGGCTGGCTGCGCCAGATGCGCGGTCAGGCTGCGGCCGGCGGCGGCGGCGCGAGCACCGCATCCACCAGCGCGGTGTCGAGGTACTCCACCACCTCCTTCAGCTGACCGGCTGCGAGCCGGAAGACGAAGCAGTAGCTGTTGTCATACGGCTTGCCGGCCCGGGTGTCGACGCGGCCGCGGCACAGCACCACCACGTGCTCGCCTTCCGCGATGAAGCGCTCGGCGGTGTTGGTGTAGGTGCCTTCGAACTGCGCGAACAGGGGGGCGAGCAGTCGCTCGCGCACCGCCGGCTTGCCGCGCCAGGTGCCGGACCAGGCCGAGCTGCCGGTGATCGTCCAGCAGAAGTCGTCGGCCATCGCGTCGACCAGCGGCCGGCCGTTGCCGACGGCCAGCTGCCCGAAGATGCGCTGCAGCAGCAGCTTGTTGTCGGAAGAAGAGGACAAGGAGGACATGGCGTTGACGGGGGAGTGGGTCATGCCGCCAGTGGGCGATCTAGAGCAGGCTCTAGATCAAGCGATACCCGTCAGCGCTTGAGGGTCTTGGTCTTCGGCTTGAGAGGGCGAGGGCGCGGCAGCGGCCGGCCCTGCGGGTCCGTCGGCGGGCGCGCGCCCTGCGCCACCCAGTCGGCATAGAAGGCCAGCTTGCGGTCGAGCTCCTTCAGCGCCGTCTTCCATTCGGCGATCCGCGCCTCGACCTGCGCACGGTGCGCCGCGAGCTGCTGCTGGCGCTGCGGCAGCGTGCGCCGGCCCTGCATCACGAGCGCGGTGTAGGCCCGCATCTGCGCGATCGACATGCCGGTGCTGCGCAGCCGCTCCATCAGTTCCAGCCAGCCGACATGGCGCTCGCCGTACAGGCGCCGGCCCGCCGCGTTGCGCAGCACGCCGGGCAGCAGCCCCTGTGCCTCGTACCAGCGGATCGCATGCACGCTGCGGCCGGTGCGCTCGGCCAGTTCGCCGATGCGCATCTGCGGCGCCGGGTCGGTGGCCATGGCTCAGGTCCTGCACGCCACCAGGTGCGATTGCACGCCGTCGCGGCCCGCCGCCTTCACGCGGTACAGCGCCTCGTCGGCCTGCGAGGCGGCGGGCTCCCAGCCGTCGAAGCGGTCGAAGCTGGCCGACACGCCGATGCTCGCCGTGCAGCCGATCCGCTCGCTGCCGGTGGCCGCCGGCACCTGCAGGCGGCCGATGCTGCGGTGCAGCCGGTCGGCCAGCGCGAGCACGATCGCGCGGTCCGCGCCGACGCAGCCGACCAGGAACTCCTCGCCGCCGATGCGCGCGACGAAATCGCCGGCGCGCAGCTGCGACTGCAGCTCGCGCGCCACGCCTTGCAACACCGCATCGCCGGTGGCGTGGCCCAGCGTGTCGTTGATGCGCTTGAAGTGGTCGATGTCGATCAGCAGCAGCGTCAACGGCGCGGCCTGGCGCTGGTCGAAATGCTGCTTCAGCGCCTGCGCGAGGCCGTTGCGGTTGAACACGCCGGTCAGCGCGTCGCGGGTCGCCAGGTCGGCGAGCTGGCCGTTCAGGCGCAGCAGCATCATCCACACCAGCGTCAGCGCGGTGACCACCGCCGTGACCGATGCGTAGAGGTAGTAGCCCTGGGCCATCGGGCCGTGGAAGGCGACCGGCATGCCGTCGCGCGCGATGTGCGCACCGCGCAGCAGCGTCAGCGCCGACAGGCCGCCGACGATCCCGACCAGCAGCGCCAGCGGCGCGTGCAGCGGGGCGCTCTGGCGGGTGCGCTCGGCGGCGAGGATCCAGGCGATCTGCGCATACAGCAGGCCGATCATCGCGTTCAGCGCGACGTGCCGCGCCTGCGCGCCGCCGAAGGCCGCCGCGGCGACCTCGGTGCCGATCAGCAGCAGCGCCAGCACGCCGACGCGCCGCGGCGGCACCGGCGCGCGGCCGACGAACTCGCGCACGCCGTCGCCGAACACCAGCACCGCGAGYAGCATCACGCCGTCGGACACCAGGCCGAGCGCATCGACCCCCTGCAGCCCGGCCAGCAGGCGCGCCAGGTAGGCCGCACCGAACAGGCCGCTCGCCAGCGCCCAGCGGCCCAGCCCCGGCGCCCCCGGCATGCGGCGCCACACGAGTGCCATCAGCCCGCCGCTGGCGATCAGGTGGATGGCGAGCATCAGGATGACGGTGGCGGGGTCCATGGTGGCGGGTACTGCGAGGGTGGATTGTCGCCACGGATTCGACGTGAGATCAGTTTGTCACAGCGAACCGGCCGTCTTTTCGCTTATCGTTTTCGGTCCAACTCACAGGACCCCGATGAACCCGACCCTTCGCACCGCGGTGGCCGCCATCAGCCTGGCCGCCCTCGCCCCGCTCGCCGCCGCGCAAACCCTGCCGGCACTGAGCGACGCGCCCTACCCGGGCGTGATCAGCCTCTCGGTGGATGCCACCGACCTCGATCGCAAGATCTTCCGCGTGCGCGAGACGATCCCCGTCTCGCCCGGCCCGCTCGCGCTGTACTACCCGCGCTGGCTGCCCGGCACGCATTCGCCCAGCGCCGCACTCGCGCAGCTGAGCGGCCTGCAGGTCAGCGCCGGCGGCAAGCCCGTCGCCTGGGTGCGCGACGCCGTCGACAGCGCGGCCTTCCACATCGAGGTGCCGGCCGGTGCGGCGGCACTCGACATCGAGTTCCAGTTCCTGACGCCGCTCGAGCCCGGCAGCGAACGCCAGGTCGTCACGCCCGACATGCTCGGCGTGCAGTGGAACGCCGTCGTGCTGTACCCGGCCGGCTACGCCGCCGCGAAGATCAGCGTGCAGCCCAGCCTGACGCTGCCGGCCGGCTGGCTGGCCGGCACCGCGCTGGAGCTGGCCTCGCCGGCCGTTGCCACCACCGGTGGCGCGAGCTTCTCGTTCAAGGCCACCGACCTCGACACGCTGGTCGACTCGCCGGTGTTCGCCGGCCGCCACCTGCAGCGCCTGGACCTCGACCCCGGCGCCAGCGCGGCCGGCCGCGCGCCGGTGTTCCTGAACGTGGTCGCCGACCGCGCCTCGCAGAACGTGATCAGCCCGGAGCAGCTCGCGGCGCACCGCGCGCTCGTCACGCAGGCCGACAAGGTGTTCGCGTCGCGGCACTTCACGCACTACGAGTTCCTGCTGGCGCTCAGCGAGCAGTTCGGCCACATCGGGCTGGAGCACCACCAGTCCAGCGAGAACGGCGTCAAGGCGGCCTACTTCACCGAATGGGCCAAGGGCTCGACCGGGCGCGACCTGCTGCCGCACGAGTACACCCACTCGTGGAACGGCAAGTTCCGTCGCCCGGCCGACCTGTGGACGCCGCACTTCAACACGCCGATGCGCGACAGCCTGCTGTGGGTCTACGAAGGCCAGACGCAGTACTGGGGCGCCGTGCTGGCCGCGCGCTCCGGCCTGGTCAGCGCCGCCGACGCACGCGCCGACCTGGCCGAGACCGCAGCCTGGCTCGACGCCCGCGCCGGCCGCGCCTGGCGCAGCCTGCAGGACACCACCAACGAGCCGCTGCTGTGGGCGACGCGCGGGCGCCGCGACTGGAGCTCGTGGCAGCGCAGCGCCGACTACTACGACGAGTCGCGGCTGATCTGGCTCGAAGCCGACATGCTGATCCGCGAGCGCTCGAACGGCAAGCGCTCGCTGGACGACTTCGCCCGCGCCTTCTTCGGTGCCGAGCCGAAGCGCGTGCAGCCGCTGACCTACACCTTCGACGACGTGGTGCGCGAGCTGAACCGCGTGCAGGCGTACGACTGGGCCGGCTTCCTGCGCCAGCGGCTGGACACGCACGACCGGCCGGCACCGATGGCCGGCATCGCCGCGTCGGGCTGGAAGCTCGGCTGGAGCGACAAGCCGAGCGAGCACTACAGCGCGAAGATGGGGGCCTGGAAGGTCACCGACTTCAGCTACTCGCTCGGCTTCGACCTCGGCGAAGCCGCGAAGGTGCGCAACGTGAACTGGGGCAGCCCGGCCTTCGACGCCGGCATGGCGCCCGGTGCGACGCTGCTGGCCGTCAACGGCCGGGCCTACACCGAAGACCTGCTGAAGGAGGCGGTGACCGCCGCGAAGAGCGGCGGGCCGATCGAGCTGCTGCTGAAGTCCGGCGATCTCTACCGCAGCGTGCGCATCGAGTGGCGCGGCGGGCTGCGCTACCCGACGCTGCAACGCATCGACGGCACGCCGGACCGGCTCGCGGCACTGTTCGCGCCGCTGCGTTGAAGGTCTGAACTGATCCTGGTCAGGCCGCGGCGGGCTCGTCCCCGAGTTCCGCCGCGACCGCCTGCAGGATCTCGGTCGACAAGGCCTCGTCGTCGACCKCGCGCGCCAGCACCTGCGCGCCGATCATCGCGGCATACGCGACGATCGCGCGCTCGCGGCGCCGCGCCTTGCGCCCGCCGACCAGTCCGCCGATGAAGTCCAGCGCGTCGCGCACCCCCGCGGTGAACGCGGCCCGCAGCGCCGGCCCCTGGCGCGCCGCCTCGGCACCGAGCGCCGACACCGGGCAGCCGTCGCCGGGATCGTCGCGGTGTTCGGCCGACAGGTAGGCGCGTGCCAGCGCCGCCATGCCGCTGTCGCCGCGCGCCGCCGCCTCGCCGACGACCCGCTGCCAGCGCTGCCCGCCCGCCGCGAACACCCGCGCGCAGGTCTCGGCCATCAGGTCTTCCTTCGAGCCGAACTGCCCGTAGAAACCGCCGTGCGTCATGCCGGCGCTCTTCATCAGGTCGGCCACGCCGATGCCGTCGAAACCGCGCTCGCGGAACAGCTTCGCGGCCACCTGCAGCACCCGTTCGCGGTTCTGCTCGGCTTGTTCACGACTGACTTTCATGGGGAGAAGACCTTTCCGGCGAGGTGACGCTCAAGATGCCGCTTGACATGATAAATGATGTACGTCATATAATTTCAATCATGACGACCGTCATATAAAACATCTCTGCATCCCCCCGAAAGGATCCGCCATGAACATCCGCAATGCCGTCTTCCTCGTGACCGGCGCCAACCGTGGCCTCGGCAAGTCGCTGGTCCAGCAATTGCTCGCCGCCGGCGCGAAGAAGGTCTATGCCGCCGCCCGCGACCCGGCCAGCATCACGCTGCCGGGTGTCGAGGCGGTGAAGCTCGACGTGACGAACGCCGATGACGTCGCGCGCGCCGCCGCGCAACTGAAGGACGTGAGCGTCGTGATCAACAACGCCGGCATCACGCGCGGCTCGCCGCTGCTGGCCGCCGGCAGTGCCGCGGCGGCACGCGCCGAGATGGAGACCAATTTCTTCGGCCCGCTGGCGCTCAGCCAGGCCTTCGCACCGGTGCTGAAGGCCAACGGCGGCGGCGCGATCGTCAACGTGCTGTCGGTGCYGAGCTGGGTCAACATCCCGAGCGCGGCGACCTACAGCACGAGCAAGTCGGCTGCCTGGTCGCTGACCAACGGCCTGCGCGGCGAACTGCGCGCGCAGGGCACGCAGGTGGTGGGCGTGCACGTCGGCTACATGGACACCGACATGACGAAGGGCCTGGACGCGGCGAAGGCGAACCCCGACCAGGTGGCGCAGCAGGTGGTCGACGCACTCGCGAGCGGTGCCGAGGAAGTGCTGGCCGACGACCTCAGCCGCAACGTGCGGCAGGGGCTGGCCGCGCCGCGCGGGGTCTACCTGGGCGAGCCGGCGGCGGCCTGAAACCGCTGGCGCCGGATCAGGCCGGCGGCGTCCTGGTCTGCTCGTGCGCGACGCGCAACCGGCGCATCAGCTCGCCGTTGAGCTCGCGGGTGTGGCGGTTCCAGCGCTCGGTGGCGCGCTGGATCTCCACCTGCAGGCGCCCGGCGAGTTCGGTCTCGCGCTGCACCAGCGCCCAGATCGCGAACTCGGCCCGCGCCTCGAAGCTGCCGAAGCGCGCGACCGTCGCTTCGAAGGCGTCGCGCGCCTCACCGTGACGGCCGGCGGCGGCCAGCGAACGCGCGAGCAGCAGCGAGATCTCTTCCTCGCGGAAGTTCGGGTCCTGCTGGCGGATCACGTTCAGGTGGCTGATCGCCTCCTGCGGCCGCTCGCGGGCGAAATTGGCGCGGGCCGCACCGCGGCGGATCTCGAGGTCGGTCGAGAACGGGCCCTTCAGGCAGGCCTCCCAGGTCTGCGCCGATTCGCCGAACTCGCCGGCGTCGTACAGCGCCGCGGCAAGCCGCATCTGGTTCTGCGCGGTCGGCGTGTACTCGAACGCGGCGCGGGCGTCGCGCAGTTCGCGCGTCGGGTCGAGCGATTTCACCGCCGCGACGATCGCCTTGCGCGCACCGCGCTCCAGCCGCGAATCCGGCAGGTAGATCGCCAGGAAGTAGACGATGCTGCCGAGCAGCGGGAACGAGAACAGCACGAACAGCCAGTAGGTCTGCTGCCGGCTGCGCACCGCGTGCACGGCAAAGAACAGCGCGATGACGATGTGAAGCCCGAGGCCTGCAATGGGCATGAACGTTCCTCCTCCGATGTTTTGATGGCGCAAATTGTAGGAAACCCCGGCCGGCACGGGTGATGGYGGCGCGAGAGAATGGTCACGAACGGCTCCAGGAACATTCCATGTCTCTCGACTCCCAGCGCTTCACCGACCCGGTCGCCGCGCTCGCGCAGGTGCAGGCCATCTACGAGCAGAGCCTCACGCACCTGCGTGGTGCCCTGCACAGCTTCGTCGCCGGCACCGCCCCCACCGAGCACGTGCGGGCCTGCTACCCCTTCGTGCGGGTGCACACCGACACCGTCGCGCGCGCCGATTCGCGGCTGAGCTATGGCTTCGTCGCCGGCCCCGGCACCTACGAGACCACGCTGACGCGGCCCGACCTGTTCCAGGGCTATTACCTGGAGCAGTTCCGGCTGCTGCTGAAGAACCACAACGTCGCGCTCGAGGTCGGCGTCAGCGGCCAGCCGATCCCGGTGCACTTCTCGCTGGCCGAGCACGACCACCTGGAAGGCAGCCTGAGCCTGGAGCGCCGGCTGCTGATGCGCGACATGTTCGACCTGCCCGACCTGGCCGCGATGGACGACGCGATCGCCAACGGCACCTACGAGACGCGGCCCGGCCAATCGCACCCGCTGTCGCTGTTCACCGCGCCGCGCGTCGACTACTCGCTGCACCGGCTGCGCCACTACACCGGCACCGCGCCCGACCACTTCCAGAACTTCGTGCTGTTCACGAACTACCAGTTCTACATCGACGAGTTCGTGCGCCTGGGCCATGAGGCGATGGCCGATCCGGCGAGCGAGTACCTCGCCTTCGTCGAGCCGGGCAACGTGATCACGCGCCGCACCGGCACGGCACACCGGCCCGGCGACGAGCTGGGCGCGATCCCGCCGCGGCTGCCGCAGATGCCGGCCTACCACCTGGTGCGCGGCGACGGCGCCGGCATCACGATGGTCAACATCGGCGTCGGCCCGGCCAACGCGAAGACGATCACCGACCACATCGCGGTGCTGCGCCCGCATGCGTGGATCATGCTCGGCCACTGCGCCGGGCTGCGCAACACGCAGGCACTGGGCGACTACGTGCTGGCCCACGGCTACGTGCGCGAGGACCACGTGCTCGACGAGGACCTGCCGCTGTGGGTGCCGATCCCGCCGCTGGCCGAGATCCAGGTCGCGCTGCAGCAGGCGGTGGCCGACATCACGCAGCTCACCGGCTACGAGCTCAAGCGCATCCTGCGCACCGGCACSGTSGCCTCCACCGACAACCGCAACTGGGAGCTGCTGCCGCAGCGCACGCCGSAGCGCCGCTTCAGCCAGAGCCGCGCSGTGGCGCTSGACATGGARAGCGCRACGATYGCSGCCAACGGCTTYCGCTTYCGCGTGCCCTACGGCACSCTGCTGTGCGTCAGCGACAAGCCGCTGCACGGCGAGATCAAGCTGCCGGGGATGGCCAACCACTTCTACCGCGAGCGCGTCGACCAGCACCTGCGCATCGGCATGCGGGCGGTGGAGCTGCTGCGGGCGCAGACGGTCGACCAGCTGCACAGCCGCAAGCTGCGCAGCTTTGCGGAGGTCGCCTTCCAGTGACCGGATGAGCGCGGCTCAGGCCGCGTAGCGCCGCACGTCCTGGCGCGTGACGTGCAGCGCCTCGTTCGACGACAGCTGCGTCACCAGGTGATCGACCGTCGCCCGCACGCGCGGCGCGATCAACGCACGGTGCGGGTAGTGCAGCGCCAGTTCGCGCTCGCCCGCGACGTGCTCGTCGACCAGCAGCGCCTTCAGGTCCCCTGATTTCAGCAGCGGCCAGGCCTGCGGCAGCCCGACCTGCACGATGCCCAGGCCCATGCGCGCCACCTCCACCGCGGCGCCGGTCGAGATCGTCATCACGCAGCGCTCGGGCCACAGGTCGACGGTCGAGCCGTCGGGCTCTCGGAAGGTCCAGGGCGAGACCTGGCCACTGAGGAAACGCACCATCGCGACATCGTGCTCCGGCAGGTCGGCACGGCCGCGCGGCACGCCGCGGCCGGCCAGGTAGGCGGGCGTCGCGACCAGCACCATCTCGAGCCGGCCGACCGGCCGCGACACCAGGCTCGAATCGCTCGCATGGCCGCCGCGCAGCGCGAGGTCGTAGCCCTGCGCGATCAGGTCGACCTGCCGGTCGTCGAAATCCAGCTCCACCATCAACCCCGGATGGCGCGCCCGCAGGCCCGGCATCAGCGGCAGCACGAAGTGCTGGCCGTAGTTGCTCGGGCACGAGATGCGCACCCGGCCGCTCGGCTCGGCGCGCTGTGCCGCGACCGCGTCGACCGCCGCATCGAGCGCATCGATCGCGATGCGCGCCCGCTCGAGGAAGGCCTCGCCCTCCGTCGTGAGCCGCTGCACCCGCGTCGTGCGGTTGAGCAGACGCACGCCGAGCGAGGCCTCCAGCGCGGCCACGTTCTTGCTGACCGCCGCCCCCGAGATGCCGAGCGCCTTGGCGGCCGCCGCGAAGCTGCCGCGGTCGGCGGTCTGCACGAACGACAGGATGGCCGGCACCCGCTGCGCTGCATCCATTCCCAACCTCGGGTTATGAGTTCATGAACCTTCAGCCATCTTACGTTGAGGATGACCGGTTCGCACAATGCCTTCCATCGACATCTACCTGGAGCCCCACATGCCTTCTTCCACTTTCGCCATCCTTGGGAATGGCACCGTCGGCACGACGCTCGCGAAGGGCTTCGCCGCCCGCGGCGACCGTGTCGTCTTCGGCAGCCGCGACAGCGCCGGCGCCAAGGCCCGCGCCGCGCTGGACGCCGTCCCCGGCAGCACCGCAGCCAGCCTGGTCGATGCCGCCCGGCAGGCCGACAGCGCCGTCATCGCGCTGCCGTGGGCGGCCGTGAAGGGTGCGTTGACGCCGGCCCTCGCCGACGCGCTCGCCGGCAAGACCGTGATCGACGCCGTCAACCCGGTCGACTTCAGCTCGGGCCAGCCGGCGCTCGCCCTCGGCTTCACCGACTCGGCCGGCGAGACGGTGCAGCGGCTGCTGCCGCAGTCGAAGGTCGTGAAGGCCTTCAACATCATCACGGCGTCGCACATGGTGCAGCCGAAGCTGCCGGACGGCGAGCCGGACATGTTCATCGCCGGCAACGACGCCGGCGCCAAGGCCGAGGTCGCGGCGATCCTGCGCAGCTTCGGCTGGCGCAGCGCGATCGACCTCGGCGGCATCGAACAGGCCCGCTTGCTGGAGTCGCTCGCGATGATCTGGATCCGCTACGGCTTCGGCAACAACCACTGGAGCCACGGCTTCAGCCTGCTGAACCGCAAGCCGGACTGATCAGGCCCCCGCGAGCACGCTCTTCGGTTCGAGAAACGCCTCGAGCCCGAACGCGCCAAACTCGCGGCCCAGGCCCGACTGCTTGAAGCCGCCGAACGG
>NZ_JBFUCB010000092.1:0-14341 GCF_056405435.1 Rhizobacter sp. P1_G5
GTGCCGACCGATGCCGCCGCCTACAACGAGGCCGCCGCGCGGGCCGCGGAAGCCGCGGCAGCGCACGTCGCCCGGCTGTGGGTCGACGGCTCGCTGCGCGGCACAGACCTCGATGGCGACTGGGGCACCTGGGCCGGCGACCGGCTGCAGCCCGGCCTGTCGCTGCGCCGCCGCTTCGACTACCTGCTGACCGGCACCGGCGAGGTCGAGCCGGCCGAGCTGCGCCACTGGATCGAGCAGCAGCTGACGCTCGAGCGCGGCATCGACGCCGCGCGCCAGGTGCTCGACGTCTGGGACCGCTACCTCGCGCTGCAGCAGCGTCGCTTCGAGACCGCCTGGAAGCCGGACGATCCGGCCAGCTGGGCCGGCGTGATGGCCGAGCGCTCGAAAGTGCGCCGCGACCTGCTCGGCGCGCCGTGGGCGCAGGCCTTCTATGCCGACGAGGAGCGCGACTTCGCGGCCCTGGCGGCCCGGCGCAGCGCAGCGCCCGCCGCGCCGGCGGCACCGTCGCCTTCGCTGCTGACGCCGGATGCCGCCACGCAGACGCCCGAGCTGCACGCCGCCCGCAGCGCGCAGTTCGGCGCGGAGGGCGCCGAGCGCCTGCGCGCCGAGGATGCAGCCTGGGCGCACTGGGAGCAGCGGATCGCCGACGCCCGCGCCGCGCTGCAGGCGATCGCGCAGCGCCCGGAGCTGTCGGCGCCGCAGCGCGAGCAGGCGCTGCAGGACGAGCTGGCCCGGCGTTTCAGCGGTACGGAACTGCAACGCGCCCACGCCATCCTGCGTTCCGTCGCACCGTGAGCCCGGGACGAGCGGGGCGCCTGTAGAGTACGGCAGCGCCGATCGGGCGCCCCCTCGACCACCGCGGTCCATCCGGCCGCCAGGAGCTTCACTTGCATCTTCTGCCTCATCGCCCCCGACGGGCTGCCTTGTGTGCTGCCCTCGCCACCGCGCTGCTCGCCGGCGCCGTCCACGCCCAGACCGAGGCGCCCCGTTCCGGCATCGACCGCAGCGGCATGGACAACGCCGTCCGCCCGCAGGACGACCTGTTCCGCCACATGAACGGCGCCTGGCTGCGCGACACGCCGATGCCGGCCGACAAGGCCTACATCGGCGCCTTCGAGCAGATCCAGGAAGGCACGCTCGCGAAGCTGCGCGGCCTGATCGAAGACGCGGCGAAGAACGGCGGCGATGCCGACGCGAAGAAGATCGGCGACCTGTACGCGAGCTTCATGGACGAAGCGGCGCTCGAGAAGCTCGGCGTCAAGCCGCTGGCCGGCGAACTCGCCGCGATCGACGCGGTGCGCACCCGCAAGCAGCTCAGCGTGCTGATGGCGCGCCACGGCCGGCTCGGCGTCGCCTCGGCGGTGAACGCCGAGATCGACCAGGACGCGAAGGAATCGACCCGCTACGTCACCTACCTGAGCCAGGGCGGCCTGGGCCTGCCCGACCGCGACTACTACCTGAAGGAAGACGACGCCCGCTTCAAGGAGGCGCGCGCCAAGTACGTCGAGCTGATCACCAGGCTGCTCACGCTGGCCGGCGAGTCCCACGCCGAGGCCAGCGCCCGCGCGGTGCTCGCGCTCGAGACCGAGCTGGCCCGCGTGCAGTGGACGCGCGTCGAGAACCGCGATGCCGTCAAGAGCTACAACCCGGTGCAGCAGAAAGACCTGCCGAAGCTCGCGCCGGCCCTCGACTGGAAGGCCTGGCTCGCCGATGCCGGCATCGCCGGCAAGACGCCCGACGTGATCGTGCGCCAGCCGAGCTACTTCAAGGGCATGAGCGCGCTGCTGCAGTCGCAGCCGCTGGCCACCTGGAAGGCCTATGCGAAGACGCGGCTGCTGATCTCGTTCGCGCCGTACCTCAGCAAGGAGTTCGTCGACGCCCAGTTCGCGTTCACCGGCACGGTGCTGAGCGGTACCACCGAGAACCGCCCGCGCTGGAAGCGCGGCGTCGGCGTCGTCGAGCGTTCGATCGGCGAGAGCCTGGGCAAGGTCTACGTCGCGAAGTACTTCCCGCCCGAGTCGAAGGACAGGATGGAGAAGCTGGTCGGCAACCTGCTGGCCGCCTACAAGCAGAGCATCGACACGCTCGACTGGATGGGCCCGGACACCAAGAAGCAGGCGCAGGCCAAGCTCGCGACCTTCGTGCCGAAGATCGGCTACCCGAAGAAGTGGAAGGACTACAGCCGGCTGCAGATCCGCCGTGACGACCTGGTCGGCAACGTCATGCGCGCGCGCCTGCTGGCCGATGCACGCGAAGTGGCCAAGCTCGGCAAGCCGGTCGACCGCGACGAATGGTTCATGACGCCGCAGACCGTCAACGCGTACTACAACCCGACGATGAACGAGATCGTGTTCCCGGCGTCGATCCTGCAGCCGCCGTTCTTCGACCCGACCGCCGACGACGCGGCCAACTACGGCGGCATCGGCGCAGTGATCGGCCACGAGATCAGCCACGGCTTCGACGACGAAGGCAGCCGCTTCGACGGGCTGGGCAACCTGCGCGAATGGTGGACCGCCGAAGACCGCAAGCGTTTCGAAGCCAAGACCAGCATCCTGGTCGAGCAGTACGGCGCGTTCGAGCCGGTGCCGGGCTACAAGGTCAACGGCGAGCTGACGCTGGGCGAGAACATCGCCGACAACTCGGGACTGGAGATCGCCTACAAGGCCTACCACCTGTCGCTGAACGGCCAGCCGCCGCTCGCGATCGACGGGCTGAGCGGCGACGAGCGCTTCTTCCTCGGCTTCGCGCAGGTGTGGCGCGGCAAGACGCGCGACCAGGCGCTGGTGCAGCAGCTCAAGTCGGACCCGCATTCGCCGGAGGAGATCCGCGCCAACGGCACGGTGCGCAACCACCCGGGCTACTACTCGACCTTCGGCGTGAAGGCGGGCGACAAGATGTACCTGCCGCCGGAGAAGCGCGTCTCGATCTGGTGATCGCGCGACCGGTGCGAAACTGGGGGGCATGAGCACGCCGGGCCGCCCCAAGGGCGAATACCGCAGTGCGTAGCACGAAGGTACTTCCATTGACCACGCCCTCGCAGTCGCCGGCCTCCCTCGTCCAACTGCGCGAGAGGTTCGGCGAGCGCTACCGCTGGATGGTGCTGCTGACGGTCATGATCGGCACGATGGCGTCGATCATGGCCTCGACCATCATCAACGTCGCGGTGCCCGACATCAGCCATCGCTTCGGGCTCGGCCAGGAGCGCGCGCAGTGGCTGTCGGCCGGCTTCATGGCGGCGATGACGGTCTCGATGCTGGTCACGCCGTGGGTGCTCGACCGCTTCGGCTACCGCAGCAGCTACTTCGGCGCGGTGCTGCTGCTGATGCTGGGCGGCATCGGCGGCGGGCTCGGGACGAGCTTCGAATGGGTGCTCGCGATGCGGGTGCTTGAAGGCCTGTCGGCCGGCGTGCTGCAACCCATCCCCGCGATCATCGTGCTGCATGCGTTCCAGCGCCATGAGCAGGGCAAGGCAATGGGCATCTTCGGCTTCGGCGTCGTGCTCGCACCGGCGATCGGGCCGAGCATCGGCGGCGTGCTGGTCGAGGCCTTCGGCTGGCGCTCGATCTTCTTCGTGGTGGTGCCGTTCTGCCTGGTCGCGCTCGCGATGGCCGCGCGCTACCTGCCGCACAGCTCGCCGGGTGGTGCGCACGTCAACCAGCACGACCGCAAGCTCGACGTGGGGGGCCTCGCGCTGCTGACGGTGGCGGTGCTCGCGCTGCTGAACGGGCTCGTGCACCTGCATGACGCGACACACCTGACGGCGGTCGTGCTGCTGGCGGTCGCCATGGGCGCGGGTGTCGTGTTCGTCGCGCGCCAGCGGCGCAGCGACAACCCGATCATGCGGCTCGGGCTGTTCAACTTCCGCTCGTTCTCGATGGGCGGCTGGGTCGCCTTCATCTACGGCATGGCGCTGTTCGGCTCCACCTACCTGGTGCCGGTCTTCATGCAGATCGCGCTGAAGCTGCCGCCGTCGCAGGCCGGCGCGGTGCTGCTGCCGGCGGGCATCGTGCTCGCGATCACCATCCCGCTGGCCGGCCGGCTGGCCGACCGGCTGCCGGTGAGCCGCGTCGTGGCGGCCGGCGTGCTGCTGCTGGCGGCGTCGTTCTGGCTGATGCTGACGGTGGGCTTCGCCACCGCGCTGTGGCTGATCACGCTGTGGGCGGTGGTCGGGCGCATCGGGCTCGGGCTGGTGCTGCCGTCGCTGAACCTCGGCGCGATGCGCGGGCTGCCGAGCGAGCTGATCTCGCACGGCTCGAGCACGATCAACTTCCTGCGCCAGCTCGGCGGGGCGGTGGGCATCAGCATCGTCGGGATCGTGCTGCAGTGGCGGCTCGGCGTGCATGCCGAGGCGCCGCTGCGGGCCTTCCACGAGACCTTCGGGTTGCTGGGGGCGATCAGCGCACTGGCGGTGATCGCGGCGTGGCGGATGGCGCCCGCGAAGGACTGATCCGGCCTTCGGGTTTCCCTCGGGCAGACAGTGGGCGCGCCGAGCGCGATCCTGGGTTTCTTGCACAGGAACCCCAGGAGACAACCCGTGAGCACACGCTTCAAGATCAACGGCAAGTCGGTCGACGTGAAGGCCGAGCCCGACACCCCGCTGCTGTGGGTGATCCGCGACGAGATCGGCCTGACCGGCACCAAGTACGGCTGCGGCATGGCGCTGTGCGGTGCCTGCACCGTGCACCTGGACGGCCAGCCGGTGCGCTCGTGCCAGACGCCGGTGTCGGCCGTCGCCGGCAAGTCGGTCGCGACGGTGGAGAGCCTGTCGCGCAACAACACCCACCCGTTGCAGGTGGCGTGGATCAAGCACGACGTGCCGCAGTGCGGCTACTGCCAGTCCGGCCAGCTGATGAGCGCGGCCGCGCTGCTGAAGCAGAACAAGAACCCGAGCGATGCCGAGATCGACGCCGCGATGAGCGGCAACATCTGCCGCTGCGGCACCTACCCACGCATCCGCGCCGCGATCAAGAGCGCGGCCGCGGACCTGCAGCACAAGGCCTGAGGAGACCGCCATGACCAAGATGACAAGTCTCACACGGCGCGGTTTCCTGCAGAGCTCGGCGCTGACCAGCGGCGGCCTGATGCTGGGCGTCGCGCTGCCCGGTGCCGTCTCCGACGCCAACGCGGCCGGCATGCTGTACACGCCGAACGCCTGGGTGCACATCGCCGACGACAACACCATCACGCTGCTGTCGGCCCGCTCCGAGATGGGGCAGGGCGTCTACACCTCGATGCCGATGCTGATCGCCGAGGAGCTGAACGTCGACATCCGCGCGATCAAGGTGTCGATCGCGCCGCCGAACCAGAAGCTCTACGGCAACGCGCTGCTCGGCGGCCCGCAGCTCACCGGCGGCTCGAGCTCGGTGCGCGACGGCTGGGAGAAGCTGCGCATCGCCGGCGCCCAGGTGCGCATGATGCTGATCAGCGCCGCTGCTCAAAAATGGAACATCCCGGAATCGCAGCTGCGCGCCGAGAACGGCCGGGTGATCGGCCCGAAGGGCAGGAAGGCCACCTATGGCCAGCTGGCCGCCGCGGCCTCGAAGCTGCCGGTGCCCGACAAGGTGGTGCTGAAGGACCCGAAGGATTTCAAGATCGTCGGCAAGCCGACGCGCCGGCTGGACACGCCGTCCAAGGTGAACGGCACCGCCGAATTCGGCATCGACGTGAAGCTGCCCGGCATGGTCTACGCGTCGCTCGAGCAGTGCCCGGTGATCGGCGGCACGGTGAAGAGCTTCGACGCGGCCAAGGCGAAGACGATGCCCGGCGTGATCGACGTGGTGCAGATCCCCGATGGTGTCGCGATCGTGGCGGACACCTGGTGGCATGCGAAGACGGCGCGCGAGGGCCTGACCGTCGTCTGGGACGAAGGCCCCGGCGCGGCGCTGACCCACACCTCGATGCTGGAGAGCACGCGCGGCGGGCTCACGTCCGGCAAGGTGCTGCCGCTGAAGGCGGTGGGGGATGCGGATGCCGAGATCGCGAAGGCAAGCAAGGTGATCCGCGCCGAGTACACGATGCCGCTGCTGTCGCATTCGCCGCTCGAGCCGATGAACTTCACCGCGCACGTGCATGACAACCGGGTCGACCTGATCGGCCCGACGCAGTGGCAGGACGCCGCGGCCGCCACCGTGGCCAAGGTGGTCGGCGTGCCGCCGGAGAACGTGAGCCTGCGCACCACCTTCCTTGGCGGCGGGTTCGGGCGGCGCATCGACATCGACTTCATCATCCAGGCCGCGCAGATCTCGAAGGCGGTCAACAAGCCGGTGAAGCTGCTGTGGACGCGCGAAGACGACATGACGCACGATTTCTACCGGCCGCAATCGGTGCACCGGCTGGCCGCGGCGATCGGGCCCGACGGCAAGCCGACCGCGATGACCTTCCGGATGAGTTCGCAATCGATCACCGGCCGCGTGTTCGGCCTGCCGGCCGATGTGCAGGACCCGCTGATGACCGAGGCGGCGGTCGCCGGCTACGCGGTGCCGGCCTCGCGGCACGACATCGTCAAGCATGACGCGGGGCTGCGCGTCGGCTACTGGCGCTCGGTCAGCCATGCGCTGAATGCGTTCGCGAACGAAACCTTCATCGACGAGCTGGCGGTCGCGGCGGGGCAGGACCCGCTCGCCTACCGGCTGTCGCTGCTGGGCGGCCAGCCGCGCTTCGCCAACGTGCTGAAGATCGCGGCCGACCGCGGCGGCTGGGGCCGCGCGGCGCCGGCCGGGCGCTTCCGCGGCATCGCGCTGATGGAGGGCTACGACACCTACATGGCCCAGGTGGCGGAGATCTCGGTCGCCAACGGCGAGGTGCAGGTGCACAAGGTGACGGTGGCGGCCGATCTCGGGCGCATGGTCAACCCCGACACGGTGGAGGCGCAGATCCAGTCGAGCATCGTGTTCGGGCTGACGGCGGCGCTGTTCGGCGAGATCACGCTCGAGAAGGGCCGGGTGCAGCAGACCAACTTCCACCAGTACCGGCTGCTGCGGCTGAACGAATCGCCGGTGATCGACATCACGCTGGTGCCGAGCACCGAGAAGCCGGGCGGGATCGGCGAGCCGGCAACGGCGCTGATCGGGCCGGCGGTGGGCAACGCGGTGTTCGCGGCCACGGGCAAGCGGCTGCGCAAGATGCCGTTCACGCCGGAGAACATCCAGAGCGCCTGACCGCGTCGGAGGCGGGCAGGGCGCGGGTATCCTTGCGGGCTTCCCCGAGCCCGCAAGCTGACCGATGCCGCTGCCGACCCAGAACACGCCCCTGACCGACCTGCCTGAACGTTGCGAGGTGCTTGTCGTCGGGGCCGGCCCGGCCGGCAGTGCGGCGGCGCAATGGCTGGCACGCGCCGGCGTCGACACCGTGCTGGTCGACCAGCACCGCTTTCCGCGCGACAAGGTCTGCGGCGACGGRCTGATCCCCGATGCGCATGCGGCGCTCGCGCGGCTGGGTGTGCTCGACGAGGTGATGGCGCAGGCCCAGCCGGCGCGGCACGTCGGCTGCATCGGCCCGCGCGGCGGACGGGTCGACGTGCCCGGCACGCTGGCGGTGCTGCCGCGCCGCGAGCTCGACCAGATCCTGTGCCGCGCCGCGGTGCGGGCCGGCGCGAAGATGTTCGCCCCGGCCCACTTCGAGGCCTTGCGGCACGATGCGGCCGGCCGCGTGAGCGGGGCGACGCTGAGCCATGGCGAGGCGAAGCGCGAGATCCACGCCCGCTGGGTGCTGCTGGCCACYGGCGCGGTGCCGCAGGCGCTGATCGCCGCCGGCGTGTGCGAGCGCCAGACGCCCAGCGGCATCGCGATGCGCACCTACATCCGCAACCCGGCGATGGCAGACCGGCTGCGTGCGCTCGACGTGGTGTGGGACCGCCGGCTGCGCCCCGGCTACGGCTGGATCTTTCCATGCCGCGACGGCGTGTTCAACGTCGGCGTGGGCGTGGCGAACAGCCACCGCAGCGGCGCCGACGGCCGCCACAACAAGCTCGACGTGAACCTGCGGCAGATGTTCGCGAGCTTCTGTGAGTTCTACGAGCCGGCCCGCGCGCTGCTGGCCGGCGGCGAGCTGCAGGGCCCGCTGAAGGGAGCGCCGCTGCGCTGCACGCTGCAGGGCGCGGCGTTCTCGCGCCCGGGCCTGCTGGTGACCGGCGAGGCGGCCGGCAGCACCTACTCGTTCACCGGCGAGGGCATCGGCAAGGCGATGGAGACCGGCCTGCTGGCGGCCGAGGCCGTGCTGGCCGGCCGGCACGCCGACGACGACGCGGTGCGCAGCCGCTACGAAGCGGCGTTGCGTGCGCTGCAGCCGCGCTTCGCGCTGTATGAGCGGGCGAACGGCATCAACGCCCACCCGTGGCTGGCCGACCTGGTGATCTGGCGCGCGCAGCGCAGTGCGCGGCTGCGCGAGCGGATGAGCGGCGTGCTGAACGAGACCAGCAATCCGGGTACCCTGCTGAGCCTGAAGGGCGTCAAGCGCCTGTTCCTGGAATAGAGGGTGGAGCGATGTGCCAGCTGCTGGGCATGAATGCCAACACGCCGACCGACCTGATGTTCAGCTTCACCGGGTTCTCGACCCGTGCCGAGGAACACAAGGACGGTTTCGGCATCGCGTTCTTCGAAGGCGCAGGCACACGGCTGTTCGTCGATGCGCAGAGCGCGCGGCTGTCGCCGGTGGCCGAGATGATCCGGCACTACCCGATCCGCAGCCACAACGTCATCGCGCACATCCGCAAGGCGACCCAGGGCGTGGTCGCGCTGGAGAACACGCACCCGTTCGTGCGCGAGCTGTGGGGCCGCTACTGGGTGTTCGCSCACAACGGCGACCTGAAGGACTACCAGCCGCGGCTGCACGCGGCGTTCCGCCCGGTGGGCAGCACCGACAGCGAGCGCGCGTTCTGCTGGCTGATGCAGGAGCTCTCGAAGGCGCATGCGGACCTGCCGCCGGTCGGCGAGCTGACGGCCACGCTGGCCGAGCTGGTGCCGCGCGTCGCGGCGCACGGCAGCTTCAATTTCATGCTGAGCAATGGCCAGGCGCTGTGGGCGCACTGCTCGACGAAGCTGAGCTGGCTGGTGCGCGAGCACCCGTTCCGCAAGGCGCGGTTGCAGGACGAGGACATGAGCGTCGACTTCGCCGAGCTGACGACGACGGCGGATCGGGTGGCGGTGGTCGTCACCGAGCCGCTGACGGCGGACGAGGCGTGGCGGGCGTTCGCGCCGGGGGAGCTGAAGGTGTTCGTGAATGGCGGGGTGGTGGAGCGCTGAGCGCCCAGGCGGGCCCGCAACCGTTCAAGCGGACTCGCAGGCCGATTGCGGGTAGTTCCAGCGCCCGCCGTTGTCCAGGCAGGAATCGATCTGGAGCGTGCGCCACAGCCAATGGCTCCCTGCAATCAATGCAGCCACCAGAGCAAGACGCCAAGCGACGGATTCTCTGCTCACGAAGCTGTTGCAACTGGCTTGGGAACGGTCAGTCCGAAAAGTATTCCGCCATACAGCCACCCCAGCGAGAGGCTCGGAAAGAAATACAGATTCGGCACAAAGTTTCGCTCGAAGAATGAGGCGCCGCGCAGCGCCAACTCGCAGACCGCGATGGCCAGCACCATCGCGACATAGCCGGTGACGGCTCCGGTTGCCCAACACTTCCATCCGCGCAGTGCGGTGTCTCGGCGCCGCGCAGTTTTCCTCGCAGCGAACAGCGCTCCGAAGAAGACGAGAAGGATCAGCACGACGTTCTGCTGGCTGGCAATCAAGCTGATCCAGAAGCACTGAGCTGTCGTCAGCAGCGCGAGCGACAGCCACTGCGTGCGCGCTACGGCCTGACGCTTGGCAGAGAGACATGCCATGAGTGGCTCCTGGGGTCGATTGGAAAGGCCCCAACAGCCCGGGCACGTCGCGCGATGCTAAGAAAGCGTTGCTCGCGCCGGCTCCTCAATTTCTACAGAATTGCGCGCTACTCGGCCGCAGGTGGTTCACCATATTTCTCGCAAACCCCATATTTACTGCACAGTAAATATCGAAGAACTCGGAAATATGGGAGGGCTGCCTTCCACCCCTCAGAGCCGCTCCTGCGACCCCGGCTCGAACAGCGACACCTTCTCCGCCGCGATCCGGAACGGCGCCTGCTGGCCCACCACCGGCTCCGCATGCCCGCTCAGCATCGCGCTGATCTGCTGGCCCTGCACGTCCATCCAGACGATGGTCTGCGCGCCCATCGGCTCCACCAGTGCGACCGTGCCGGTGCCGTCGCCGGCCGCGGCGCCGTCCAGGTGCAGCGCGATGTCTTCCGGGCGGATGCCCAGCAGCACCGCCTGCCCGTCGCGCGGCGCCTGCGCGAACGCGTAGCGCGTCACGTCGACCGAGAGTCCGGCGCGCCGGAACGTCACCGCACCGCCGGCCACCTGCAGCGTGCCCTCGGCGAAGTTCATGCTCGGCGAGCCGAGGAAGCCGGCCACGAACACGTTGGCCGGCCGGTTGTAGATCTCGCCCGGCGCGCCGATCTGCTGGATGCGGCCCTTGTTCATCACCGCGATGCGCGACGCGAGCGTCATCGCCTCGACCTGGTCGTGCGTCACGTAGACCATCGTCGTGCCGATGTTCTTGTGCAGTTGCTTCAGCTCGCGGCGCAGCTCGGCGCGCAGCTTCGCGTCGAGGTTCGACAGCGGCTCGTCGAACAGGAACACGCCGACGTCGCGCACCAGCGCACGGCCGATCGCCACCCGCTGGCGCTGCCCGCCCGACAGCTGCGACGGCTTGCGCTTCAGCAGCTCCTGCAGGTGCAGGATCTCGGCGGCGCGCGCCACGCGCTTCTCGATCTCGGCCTTCGGCGTGCCGTTCACGCGCAGCCCGAACGACATGTTCCGCTCCACCGACATCGTCGGGTACAGCGCATACGACTGGAACACCATGCCGATCGAGCGGTCCTTCGGGTCGGCCCAGGTCACGTCGCGCCCGCCGATCTCGATGCTGCCGGCGTGCACGTCCAGCAGCCCGGCGATCGAGTGCAGCAGCGTCGACTTGCCGCAGCCCGACGGCCCGAGCAGCACCAGGAACTCGCCGGCCTGCACGTGCAGGTCCATCGCGGCAATGATCGGCACGCCGCCCAGGCGGATCTCGAGCTGGCGGATGTCGACGTTCGCCGACGCCACGTGCGACACCGGCGATGCGGCGGAAGAAGAAGGCGGCGCGGCGGACGCTGTCTCGGACGATGTGTTCACAGGAATGGCAGACACGGACTCAACCCTTCACGGCACCAGCCGCAATGCCGCGGACGAACCAGCGACCTGAAATGAGATAGATGGCCAGCGGAACCAGCGAGGTGAGCACGGTGGCCGCCATGTTCACGTTGTACAGGCGCTCGCCGGTCGTCGTGTTGATCACGTTGTTCAGCTGCACCGTCATCGGCAGGTTGTCGCGCCCGGCGAACACCAGCCCGAGGATGAAGTCGTTCCAGATCGCCGTCACCTGCATGATCACCGCGACGATGATGATCGGTGTGGCCATCGGCAGCATCAGCTGGAAGAAGATCCGGAAGAAGCCGCCGCCGTCGATGCGCGCCGCCTTGAACAGCTCGCCCGGCACCGACGCGTAGTAGTTGCGGAACAGCAGCGTCATCACCGGCATGCCGAAGATGGTGTGGATCAGCACGATGCCCGGCAGGCTGCTGAAGATGCCGGCCGCCGCGAACGCCCGCACCAGCGGGAACATCACCACCTGGTAGGGCACGAAGGCGCCGATCATCAGCACGCCGAACAGCAGGTTCGCGCCGCGCGCGCGCCAGAACGACAGCGCGTAGCCGTTGAGCGCGCCGAAGAAGATCGAGATCACCGTGCTCGGCAGCACGATCTTCACCGAGTTCCAGAAGCCGACCTGGATGCCGCTGCAATCGAGGCCGGTGCAGGCCTGCGACCAGGCAGCAATCCAGGGCTCGATGGTCCAGGCGTTCGGCAGCGCGAACAGGTTGCCCAGGCGGATCTCGGCCATCGGCTTCACCGAGGTGACGAGCATCACGTACAGCGGCAGCAGGAAGAACGCGGCGCCGGTCAGCAGGAAGGCGTAGACGCCGATGCGCGCCGGCGTGACGCGCGGCGGGCGCTTCGAGCGCACCGGAATGGCGGCGGCCGGGAGGGCCGTAGAGGGAGTCGACATCGGTTGAGACCTCAGGCTTCCCGGGCGTTGCGGTTGGCGCGGCTGCGTGCATACAGCCACGGCGTGATCACGGCCAGCACCGTCAGCAGCATCACCGTGCTCGCGGCGGACGCGAGGCCGATGTTGGCGCGCCCGAACAGGTAATCCATGATGAATTTCGCCGGCACCTCGCTCGCGATGCCGGGGCCGCCCTGCGTCATCGCGATCACCGCGTCATAGACCTTCACGACGCCCACCGACAGCAGCACCAGCGCGGTCGCGAACGACGGGCCGAGCTGCGGCAGCACGATGCTCGCGTAGACGCGCCAGCGCGGGATGCCGTCGATGCGCGCGGCCTTCCACATCTCCTCGTCGATGCCGCGCAGCCCGGCCAGCATCAGCGCCATCACGAGCCCCGAGGCCTGCCACACGGCGGCGATCACGATCGTGTAGATCACCTTGTCCTGGCTGACGATCCAGTCGAAGCTGAAGTTCTCGAAGCCCCAGCCGCGCACCGTGGTCTGCAGGCCGAGCTCCGGGTTCAGGATCCACTGCCACACCAGCCCGGTCGCGACGAAGCTCATCGCATACGGGTAGAGGAAGACGGTGCGCAGCACGCTCTCGCCGGCCACCTTCTGGTCGATGAAGACCGCKAGCAGGAAGCCGATCGCGAGGCACGCGAGGATGAACAGCACGCCGAAGATCAGCACGTTGTGCACCGAGACCATCCAGCGCTCGCTGGTGAACAGCCGCTCGTACTGCGCGAGGCCCACGAAGCTGTCGCTCGGGAAGGTGCGCGAGTTCGACAGCGAGATCCGCACCGACCACAGCACCGTGCCGATGTAGGCGAACAGCACCGTGGCGGCCATCGGCAGCAGTGCCGCGTAGACCGACCAGTGTTGCCGCAGTCGGCTGCGCCCGACGTCCATCGTGGAATCCTCGAAGCCTTGCCAAGGCGGCAAGGGTAGACAAAAAAACGGTGGGCCGCAGCCCACCGTGGGATTTACACCCAAGCCGCCCGACCTGTGGGGTCAGGTCTTCAACGCAACGGCCAGCGCCTTCGCGGCGTCATCCACCGACTGGTTGGTGTTCCACAGCTTGGTCAGCACGTCCTGCACCGCGCCGATGGTGTCGGGCGTCGCGAGCATTTCCGAATCCGGCAGCTGGCGCGAGGCGTCCTTCATGATGGCCACACCGGCTTGCGCGCAGATGTCCATCTTCGAGGTGTCGACGTCGGTGCGGATCGGGATCRAGCCCTTCTTGTTGTTGAAGGCGACCTGCGCAGCCGGCGAGGTCATCGTCGTCGCGAGCAGCTTCTGCGCCTTGATCGCCTCGGCATTCGTCGTCTTCGGGAACACGAACACGTCACCGGCGACGATGTACGGCGACTTCGGACCGAAGCCCGGGAAGCAGCCGAATTCCTTGCCGGCCGTCTGGTTCGCGGCCTGGAACTCGCCCTTGGCCCAGTCGCCCATGATCTGCACGCCGGCCTTGCCGGAGATCACCATCGCGGTCGCGTCGTTCCAGTTGCGGCCCGGCGAGCCGGCGTCGACATAGTTGTGCAGGCGCTTGAAGGTCGCGAGCACCTTCTTGAACGGCTCGCTCGTCATCAGCGCGGCATCCTTGTCGCGGTAGAACTTCAGGAACATCTCCGGGCCGCCGACGTGCGCCAGGATCGCGTTGAAGGTGATGCGCTCCTGCCACGACTGGCCGCCCAGCGCCAGCGGCACCAGGCCGGCGGCCTTCAGCTTGTCGAGGGCGGCGAAGAACTCGTCGATGGTCTTCGGCTCGTCCTTGATGCCGGCCTTCGCGAAGGCGGCCTTCGAGTACCAGAACCAGGCGGGCATGTGCACGTTGACCGGCACGGCGTAGTAGTGGCCCTTCACCTTGACGGTGTTCAGCACCGGCTGCGGCAGGATCTTGTCCCAGCCTTCCTTCGCCGCGACCTCGTCCATGTCGGCCAGCTTGCCTTCGGCGACGATGTCGTGGAACTGCTTCGAGGTGTTGAACTGCGCGGCGGTCGGCGGGTTGCCGCCGACGATGCGGTTGATGGCCGCGGCACGCGCGTTGTCGGCGCCGGCCACCGCGCTGTCGACCCAGGTACCGCCGGCGGCCTTGTAGGCGTTCGCGAACTCCTTGATGGCGGCCGACTCGCCACCCGAGGTCCACCAGTGGATCACCTCGGCCTTCACCTGGGCCTGGGCCGGGGTGACAACGGCGWGTGCGCCGAAGCCCACGAC
>NZ_JBFUCB010000093.1:0-14286 GCF_056405435.1 Rhizobacter sp. P1_G5
GCTCCACCAGGCGCCCGCAAAGAACTTGCGGTCTTGTTGGCCTGGAGGGGCTTCTTGCAACGCGCCGGTGACCAGACCGGCGCGCTGAACTCTCAATACTTCAACGCTGTTGCGGTCTCAGCGCTTCTTCGGGCCGAGCACCATGATCATCTGGCGCYCTTCGAGCTTCGGCATGTTCTCGACGACGGCCACATCGGCCAGTTCGTCGCGAATGCGCTCCAGCAGGCGCATGCCGATGTCCTGGTGGGTGATCTCGCGGCCGCGGTAGCGCAGCGTGACCTTGCCCTTGTCGCCGTCTTCCTCGATGAAGCGGCGCAGGTTGCGCATCTTGATCTGGTAGTCGCCCTCGTCCGTGCCCGGACGGAACTTGACTTCCTTGATCTCGATGACCTTTTGTTTGGACTTCGCTTCCGCTGCCCGTTTCTGCTCTTGGTATTTGAACTTGCCGTAGTCCATCAAGCGGCAGACCGGCGGATCGGCCTGCGCAGCGATTTCGACCAGATCGACGTCCAGTTCACCCGCCATGCGCAGGGCTTCCTGGATGTTCACGATCCCGAGCGGTTCGTTCTCGACACCGTTGAGCCGCACCTCTGGCGCCATGATTTCGCGATTGAGGCGGTGCTTGCGCTCCACATTGGGAGTGCGACGGTCAGCAAAAGTAGCGATGGTTCTTACCTTTCACCGGACCCCGAGGCAGCGGAGCCCAAACTTTGGATGTCGATGAACGCCTGCGGGCAGGAGTTGCCTTACTTCAGGCCCGGTTGGCGATGTCGCTGGCGAGCTTCTTCGAGAAGTCGTCCAAGGGCATCACGCCGAGATCCTGGTTGCCGCGGGCACGCACCGCAACAGCCCCGATTGCCTTCTCCTTCTCGCCGACGACAAGGATGAACGGGACCTTTTGCAAGGAATGCTCGCGGATTTTATACGTGATCTTTTCATTTCGCAAATCACTCTCCGCCCTAACTCCTTGTTTTTGAAGTGTTTTCGCCACTTCCCGGGCGTAGTCGGCATGCGCCTCGGTGATGCTGGCCACCACGACCTGCACCGGCGCGAGCCACGCCGGCAGGGCGCCGGCATGGTGTTCGATCAGCATGCCGATGAAACGCTCGAAGCTGCCGATGATGGCGCGGTGCAGCATCACCGGGTGGGCACGGCCGCTGGTGTCGGTCACGTACTCGCCGTTCAGGCGCTCGGCGGTGTTGTAGTCGACCTGCATCGTGCCACACTGCCATTGCCGGCCCAGCGCATCCTTCAGCGTGTACTCGATCTTCGGGCCGTAGAAGGCGCCGTCGCCCGGGGCGATGATGAACTCGCAGCCGGAGCGGCGCAGGCTCTCCATCACCGCGAACTCGGCCTTGTCCCAGAAGGCGTCGGAGCCGACGCGGTGCTCCGGCCGCGTCGCGACCTTGTAGATGATGTCGGTGAAGCCGAAATCCTTGTAGACCTTCTGCAGCAGCTCGGTATAGGCCACGCACTCGTCGAGGATCTGGTCCTCGGTGCAGAAGATGTGGCCATCGTCCTGCGTGAAGCCGCGCACCCGCATGATGCCGTGCAGCGCGCCCGACGGCTCGTTGCGGTGGCACTGGCCGAACTCGCCGTAGCGGATCGGCAGGTCCTTGTAGCTGCGCATCTGCGAGTTGAAGATCAGCACGTGGCCGGGGCAGTTCATCGGCTTCAGCGCGTAGTCGCGCTTTTCCGACTCGGTCACGAACATGTTGTCGCGGTAGTTGCCCCAGTGGCCGGTCTTCTCCCACAGCCCCTGGTCGAGGATCTGCGGGCCCTTCACCTCCTGGTAGCCGTTGTCGCGGTAGACGGCGCGCATGTACTGCTCGACCTGCTGCCACACGGCCCAGCCCCTGGCGTGCCAGAACACCAGCCCGGGCGCGTGCTCGTCGAGGTGGAACAGGTCGAGTTCGCGGCCGATCTTGCGATGGTCGCGCTTCTCGGCCTCCTCGAGCATGTGCAGGTACTGCTGCAGCTCGTCCTTGGTGGCCCAGGCCGTGCCGTAGATGCGCTGCAGCATCTCGTTGCGGTGATCGCCGCGCCAGTAGGCGCCGGCCACCTTCATCAGCTTGAAGTGCTTCAGCCGGCCGGTGCTCGGCACGTGCGGGCCGCGGCACAGGTCTTCGAACTTGCCTTCGCGGTACAGCGAGACGTCTTCGTTGGCCGGGATGCTGGCGATGATCTCGGCCTTGTAGTGCTCGCCCAGGCTCTTGAAGTACGCCACCGCCTCGTCGCGCGGCAGTACGCGGCGCTCGACGCGCTCGTCCTTCTTCGCGAGCTCGCCCATCTTGGCCTCGATAGCCGCCAGGTCGTCGGGCGTGAACGGGCGCTTGTACGAGAAGTCGTAGAAGAAGCCGTTCTCGATCACCGGGCCGATCGTGACCTGCGCCTCGGGGAACAGCTCCTTGACCGCATAGGCCAGCAGGTGGGCCGTCGAGTGGCGGATGACGTCCAGCCCGGCGGGGTCCTTGTCGGTGACGATCGCGAGCGCCGTGTCGGCCTCGATGCGGTAGCTGGTGTCGACGACGCGTGCCGCATCGCCCTGCCCGACGCGCCCGGCGAGCGCCGCCTTCGCGAGACCGGTGCCGATGGAGGCCGCCACCTCGGCCACCGTGACCGGGCCGGGAAATTCGCGTCGGGAACCGTCGGGCAACTGGACTGAAATCATGGGGGAGAGCTCCTGAAAACAAAAAAGCGCGGGGGTGAGCCGCGCTTCGAGAGAGATGACGAGTAAAGACGTGACGAGCCGCGGCCGACTAAACCTTCGTGAAAACCGGCGTAGTTCGCGGTGTCATAACCATGGTGCCTTCCTCGTTCCTTGCTTGCTCTGCTCGTGGGAGCCGGGATTGTAGATCAGCCGGGAAAGATGCGGGGGCCTTCGACGCGCACCGCGTCGCCCACGCGCAGGCCGTTCGGCTGCGTGACGACGAACTGCCGCCACACGCCGCTGTCCAGCCGCACCGTGATGCGGAACGTGTCGTAGGCCGGCGTCTGGTTGCGCTCGATCTCGTTGCCGACGATCGCCCCGCCCACCGCCCCGGCGACGACGCCCGCGCCGCGCCCGCCCATCACCGCGCCGATCACCGCGGCACCGACGATGCCGCCCAGCACGGCACCGCCGCCGGTCGGGCGTTCGTACTGGCGCAGCACCTCGATGTTGGTGACCTGGCCGCGGCCATTGTCGTAGTACGAGTAGCGCGGCGCCGGTGGTGCCTGCGGCACGACGACGACCGCACCCGGCGGAGGCCCCGGCGGCGGGCCATAGGGCCGCTCGTGGTACGGCCGGGGGTAGACGATGCAGCCGGACAAGGTGCTGCCCACCAGGGCCAGCAGCGCGAGCCGCGTCAGCGCAAGCTTCGGGTTCATCGACATCTCCGGGCGCCGGATGCGGCGCCGCCCCGGAGCAACGCCGCAGCCCGGCGGCGGGTTGGCCGCCCGCGTGTAAAGAACGATGTCAGGCCTTGTCGTCCGGCCCCGCCAGCCAGCGGTACAGCACGCCGCCGATCACCGCGCCGCCGATCGGGGCGACCCAGAACAGCCACAGCTGCGCCAGCGCCCAGTCGCCGACGAGCAGCGCCGGCCCGGTGCTGCGCGCCGGGTTCACCGAGGTGTTGGTCACCGGAATGCTGATCAGGTGGATCAGCGTGAGCGCCAGCCCGATCGCGATCGGCGCGAAGCCGGCCGGCGCGCGCTTGTCGGTCGCGCCCATGATGATCACGAGGAACATGCCGGTCATCACGACCTCGCAGACGAACGCTGCCATCACCGAATAGCCGCCCGGCGAATGCTCGCCGAAGCCGTTCGAGGCCAGCCCGCCGGCCAGGCTGAAGCCCGCCTTGCCGCTCGCGATCAGGTACAGCACGGCTGCGCCCAGCAGGCCGCCGATCACCTGCGCCGCGATGTAGGCCGGCAGCTCCGACGCCTTGAAGCGCCCGCCGGCCACCAGGCCGATCGACACCGCCGGGTTCAGGTGGCAGCCGGAGATGTGGCCGATCGTGAAGGCCATCGTCAGCACCGTCAGCCCGAACGCGAGCGAGACCCCCAGCAGGCCGATGCCGACGTTCGGGAAGGCGGCGGCCAGCACCGCGCTTCCGCAGCCGCCGAGCACCAGCCAGAAGGTTCCGATCAATTCGGCCGCAGCCCGCTTCGTCAGGTTCATCGCCCCTCTCCTGTCAGTTCATGAGGAGCGCATTTGCGCATTCCCATCCGGCAGCGTCAAGACGTCATCGCGGTCGCGCGTTTCTCGAACTCCTGGCGCAGCTGGCGCCGCACCTGGGCCGCCTTGCTGCGGCGGATCTCGTCCGGCGACACCGGCACCAGCGGCGGCACCGTGGCCGGCCGGCGTTCGTCGTCCATCGCGACCATCGTGAAGAAGCAGCTGTTGGCGTGCCGCACCAGCTGCGTCTGGATGTTCTCGGTGATGACCTTGATGCCGATCTCCATCGAGGTGTTGCCGGTGTGGTTGACCGACGCAAGGAAGGTCACCAGCTCGCCGACGTGGATCGGCTGGCGGAAGGTCACCTGGTCGACCGACAGCGTCACCACGTAGCGCCCCGCATAGCGGCTCGCGCAGGCGTAGGCCACCTGGTCGAGCAGCTTCAGGATGCTGCCGCCGTGCACGTTGCCGGTGAAATTGGCCATGTCGGGCGTCATCAGCACGGTCATGGTCAGTTGATGGGAAGGCAGGTTCATCAGCCGCGAGCTCCGTATTCCGAAAAGATGCCGAGTTCCACATGGCGGCCCGCCTCGTGCAGGCCGGCCGCGCGCAAGGTGGCCACCACCTCGGCCGGCGCCACGCAGGCGGCGATGGTGTCCCAGTAGTAGCGCCACAGTCGGGGCGTGCCCTCGGCCTTCGAGACGACGCGCGCCAGCAGCGGCAGCGCGCCGCGCATGTAGAGCTTGAGCAGTGCGGTGGTGAAGCGCCCGGCCGGTTTCGTGATCTCGAGGATCAGCAGCCGCCCGCCCGGCTTCAGCACGCGGCGGAATTCGGCGCAGGCGAGCGAGAAATCCTCGATGTGGCGCAGCGCATAGCCCATCACCAGGAAGTCGACGCTCGCGTCCGGCACCGGCAGCGCCTCGGCCCGGCCCTCCAGGCAGCGCACCTCGGGCGGCAGGTGCGCCTGCGCCATCATCCCCGGGCTCGGGTCGACGCCGACCAGCCGCTGCGGCTCGTTCGTCACGTGCAGGATCTCGTGCGAGACCAGCCCGGTGCCCATGCCGAGGTCGAGCACCTGCATGCCGGGCGCGAGGCCCGCGCGCAGCAGCGCCTGGCGGCGGTACCACGAGCCGGTGCCCAGGCCGAGGATGCGTTCGAGCCGGTTGTAGTCGCCGGCGGTGTCGTCGAAGGCGGTGCGGATGAAGCGCTCGCGGGCCTGCACGTCGCCGTCGGGGTAGTAGTCGGTCAGCGCGCCGTGCGGCAGGTGCACCACGGCAGGGCCGGGCCCGGGCGGCTCAGGCGAAAGGCGTGCGGGCGGAGCGCGATCGGGCATGGGCGGCAGACGAGGGGCCAGGGTCGGGTGGATGGTACGGCCTGTGACGGAAGCCGCAAGCCGGCTCCGCTAAAATCGCGCACTTTGATCGTGCGGACCCCACTGCACGAGTATCCCGAGACCGCATGAGTTCAGCTGACACCTCTCTGTTGCCGGAAGTCGGCACGCTCCTGGTCGAATCCCTCAACCTGGAGATCGCCCCGGACGCCATCGACCCCGATGCGCCGCTGTATGGCGAAGGCCTCGGTCTCGATTCGATCGACATCCTCGAGCTGGCGCTCGTCGTGTCCAAGCGCTACGGCTTCCAGCTGCGCTCGGGCGACGAGGACAACCTGCGCATCTTCTCGTCGCTGCGCAGCCTGGCCGGCCACATCGCGGTCCACCGTACGCAGTGACGCCATGAACGCGCGCGCCCGCTGGGGTCTGGCCGCCGTCGGCCTCGGGGCGTATGCGCTGCTCGCGCACCATCTCGTGAGCCGCGACGCCGGCTCCGTTCTCGCACTGCTCACATTGCTCGGCCCGATGGTCGGCGCCGCGCTGTGGGGCCTGTGGCATGCGGGCCAGCGGCTCGTCGCGTTCGGGCTGGCGGGGGTCGCCGTCGCGGTGCTGCTGAACGGCTCGCGGCTGCCGGTCTCCTGGCTCTATCTGGCACAGCATGCCGGCATCCACCTCGGGCTCGCGTGGTGGTTCGGCCGCACGCTGCGCGACGGGCGCGAGCCCTTCATCACGCAACTGGCGCGCCGCCTGCACAACCCGATGCAGCCGACGATGGTGGTCTACACGCGGCACGTCACGCGGGCCTGGACGATCTACTTCGTCGCGATCGCCGGCACCTCGTTCCTGCTGTTCGCCTTCGCCCCGCTCGCGGCCTGGTCGCTGTTCGCCAACGTGCTGACGCCGATCTCGCTGGTCGCGATGTTCGTCGTCGAGTACCTGCTGCGCTACCGCTTGCACCCCGAATTCGACCGCGTCGCCTTCCTCGACGCGGTGCGCGCCTACCGCGCGAGCGCCGCCGCCGACACCCCGCAATGAGCGAGCACACCCCGCTGCCGCTGCTCGACGGCGCGCCGCTCGACGCGCCGCTCGCCTGGCGTGCCGGCGTGCCGATCAGCCGCCGCCAGTACCTCGCCGACGCCGCCGCGCTGGCCGGCCACCTGCCCGACGGCGACGCCCTGCTCGCCGTCTGCAACGACCGCTACCGCTTCGCGTTGTCGCTCGGCGCGGCGATGCTGCGCGGCCGCGTCAACCTGATGCCTCCGAACCACACGCCGGACATGGTGGCGCGGCTGCTCGGCCTGTTCCCGCGCACGCACGGCCTGCTCGAAGCCGGTGCCGGACCGCACGCCCTGCCCTCGCTGAGCTTCGATGACATCGCACAGGGCCGCGCCGACACCGTCACCGACACGCCGCACTTCGCCCCCGGCACCATCGTCGCGCAGGTGCTGACCTCCGGCTCCACCGGCCAGCCGACGCAGCACGCCAAGCGCTGGGACCTGCTGGTCGAGAACATCCGCGCCGAGGCCGCGCGCATCGCCCACCACCTGGGCCGCGACAGCCTGGCCGGCGTCAGCCTGCTGGGCACCGTGCCGCCGCACCACATGTACGGCTTCGAATCGACGGTGCTGCTCGCGATGCTGGGCGGTGCGTCGTTCGCCGCCGAGAAGCCGCTGCTGCCGGCCGACATCGCCGAGGTGCTGGCGCAGCTGCCGCGGCCGCGCGTGCTCGTCAGCACGCCGTTCCACCTGAAGACGCTGCTCGATGCCGGCGTCGCGCTGCCGCCGCTCGACCTGGTGCTGTCGGCCACCGCGCCGCTGTCGCCGCAGATGGCCGCGCGGGCCGAGGCCGCGTGGCAGGCGCCGCTGGTCGAGATCTACGGCTGCACCGAGGCCGGCCAGGTCGCGACGCGCCGCACCACCGAAGGCGCCGACTGGCTCGCCTACGACGGCGTGCGGCTGAGCGGCGACGGCGCCGAGAGCATCGTCAGCGGCGGCCACGTGCCCGAGCCGACGCAGCTCGCCGATGTGCTGGAGGTGCTGTCGCCGACGTGCTTCCGGCTGCTCGGCCGCAGCAACGACCTGATCAACGTGGCCGGCAAGCGCAGCTCGCTGTCGCACCTCAATTTCCAGCTGAACAGCATCGACGGCGTGCGCGACGGCGCGTTCTGGCTGCCGCCGGCCGACAGCGTCGAGGGCATCGCCCGTCCGGTGGCCTTCGTCGTCACCGACACGCTGACGCGCGAGGCGCTGCTCGCCGCGCTACGCTTGCGGCTCGACCCGGTGCTGCTGCCGCGGCGCATCGTGCTGCTGCCGTCGCTGCCGCGCGATGCCACCGGCAAGCTGCCGGCGCAGCGCTTGGCCGCGCTCGCGGCCGAGCACCTCTAGGCCACCCCCGCCATGCCCGTCGCTACCGTGCGCATCGCGGCCTCGCACCCGGCCTTCGCGGGGCACTTTCCCGGCCGGCCGATCGTGCCCGGCGTGCTGCTGCTGGCCGAGGTGGTCGAGGCGGTGCGCGCGCATGGCATCGCGCTCGACCCGCTGCAGGTAGGCGCCGTCAAGTTCGTCGCGACGGTCGGGCCCGATGCCGAACTGCGCATCGAATGGGATGCGGTCGATGCGGCGTCGACACGCCTGCGCTTCGAGGTCGGCCAGGTCGTCGACGGACAGGCGACGCGCTGCGCGAGCGGGCATTTCGACCTGTCGCCGGCGGCCCGATGACGACACCTGCCGACGGCACCTGGATCGCCCAGCGCGAGCGCAGCAACCTGTGGGCGCTGACGCTGATGCGGCGCATCGCGGTCGGCCTCGGCCGCCCGGCCGCGCGGCTGCTGCTCGGCCCGATCGCGCTGTACTTCCTGTGGTTCGGTGGCGCCGCGCCGCGCGCCTCGGCGCAGTACCTGCGGCGCGTGCTGGGCCGCGCGCCCACGTTCGGCGAGCGGCTGCGCCACCTGCACGCGTTCGCGTCGACCGTGCTCGACCGCGTCTACCTGCTGCAGCAACGTTTCGATGGCTTCGACATCCGCATCGCGGGCACCGAGCACCTCGACGCGGTGCTCGCGCGCGGCCAGGGCGCGCTGCTGATCGGCGCGCACCTCGGCAGCTTCGAGGTGATGCGTGCGCTCGGCCAGTCGCGCGCCGGGCTGCGCGTCGCGATGGTGATGTACGAAGACAATGCGCGGATGATCAACGCCACGCTGAAGGCGATCGCGCCGGACACGCCGCTGCACATCATCGCGCTCGGGCAGCTCGAATCGATGCTGCAGCTGCGCAACTGGCTCGACGACGGCGGCGTCGCCGGCCTGCTCGGCGACCGCAGCCTGCCCGGTGCCGCATCGGCGCGCTCGGTCAGCCACCGGCTGCCCTTCCTCGGCGACGAGGCCACGTTCTCCGACGGCCCGTTCCGGCTCGCCGCGCTGCTGCGCCGGCCGGTCGTCTTCATGACCGGGCTGTACCTGGGAGGCAACCGCTACGAGCTGCGCTTCGTGCCGCTGGCCGACCTCAGCGAACGGCCCGCGGGGCGGGAGGCGCAGGATGCGGCCATCGCCGATGTGCAGCGCCGCTACGTGGCGCTACTGGAAACGCTGTGCCGCGAGCAACCGATGAACTGGTTCAATTTCTATGATTTCTGGGCCCCGGAGGATGCGCATGCGGCTTGAACTTCGACGGCGTGCGCTGTGCCTGCTGCTGGTACTGGCACCGCTCGCGGCATCCGCCGCGCCGGCCGACCTCGGCGGCCTGCTCACGCTGCTGGCCGGCGTCAAGTCCGGCGAGGCCACGTTCACCGAGACGCGCCAGGTGACGCTGCAGGACATGACGCGCACGCTCGAATCGTCCGGCCGCCTCAGCTTCGCGGCCCCCGACACCTTCGTGCGCGAGACGCTGAAGCCGCGCCGCGAGCGCCTCGCTGTCGCCGGCAACACGCTGACGATGAGCCAGGGCAGCCGCAGCCGCAGCGTGCCGCTGGACACCGTGCCCGAGGCGCAGGTGCTGGTCGAGGCGGTGCGCGGCACGCTGACCGGCAACCGCGAGCTGCTCGACCGCCACTTCACGACGCAGTTCAGCGGCACGCTTGACCAGTGGACGCTCGAGCTGGTGCCGCGCGAGCCGCGCTTGCGCGAGCAGGTCGCGCGCGTCACGGTGAGCGGCGTGCGCGCCGCGCTGACCGAGGTGCAGGTGCAGCTCGCCGGCGGTGACCGCTCGACGATGAAGATCGTCGAGAGCCGCGTTCCATGAGGATCCAGGCGCTGCGCCGGCCCGCCGTGTGGGTGTGGCTCGCGGCCATGCTGATCGGCGCCTGGCTCGCCGCGCGCGCCACCTACGTCGCCGACCTGTCGGCCTTCCTGCCGTCGTCGCCGAGTGCCGAGCAGCGCGTGCTGCTGGAGCAGCTGCGCCATGGCGTGACCGCGCGCGTGATGCTGGTCGGCGTGCGCGGCGGCGATGCGGCGCTGCGCGGCGATGCCTCGCGCGGCCTCGCGACCGCGTTGCGCGCGAGCGGCGCGTTCGACAGCGTCAGCAACGGCGACCACCTCGATTCACCGAAGGCCGTCGGCGAGCTGCTGATGGCCCACCGCTACCTGCTGAGCCCGGCGGTCGATGCGCAGCGTTTCAGCGTCGACGGGCTGCGCGACGGCATCGCCGACACCACGTCGATGCTCGGCACGCCGGCCGGCGCGTGGATCAAGCCGCTGCTGTGGCGCGACCCGACCGGCGAGATGGCGCGGCTGGCCGAGACGCTGCTGCCGTCGGGCGGGCCGCGCGTCGAGGCCGGCGTGTGGGTGTCGCGCAGCCAGCCGCGCGCGCTGCTGGTGGCGATCACGCGCGCCGGCGGCTCCGACCTCGACGGCCAGGCGCAGGCGATCGATGCGCTGCGGCACGCCTTCGCACCGTGGGCCGCGCGCGGGCTGTCGCTCGACCTGTCGGGCGCCGGCGTGCTGGGCGTGCAGTCGCGCACGTTGATCAAGGCCGAGGTCGAACGGCTCGCGCTGTGGGACGGCGCGATCGTGCTCGCGCTGCTGCTGCTCGCGTTCGGTTCGCTGAAGGCGCTGGGCGTCGCGCTGCTGCCGGTCGCGAGCGGCGTGCTGGCCGGCACGGTGGCGGTGAGCCTCGGCTTCGGCCAGGTGCACGGCATGACGCTCGGCTTCGGCACCACGCTGATCGGCGAGGCGGTCGACTACGCGATCTACTACCTGGTGCAGGCCCGCGCCACGCCGGGCACTGGCAGCGGCGCACTGCACTGGCGCCGGCACAACTGGCCGACCGTGCGCTGGGGCCTGCTGACCTCGCTGGCCGGCTTCTCGGCGCTGGTGTTCTCCGGCTTCGGCGGGCTGGCGCAGCTCGGCGTGTTCTCGGTCGCCGGCCTGCTGGCCGCGGCGCTGACCACGCGCTACCTGCTGACCGACCTGGCCCCCGACGGCGCGCCCGGCCTCGGGCTGCGGATGCGCCTCGGCCAGGCCACCGCGCGGGCCGCGGCTGCGCTGCCGCAGCTGCGCTGGTTCTGGGGCGGGCTCGGCGCGGCGGCGCTCGCGCTGCTGCTGGTGCTGCCGAGCGCGTGGCGCGGGCAACTGACGCACCTGAGCCCGGTGTCGGCGCAGGCGCTGACACTCGATGCCTCGCTGCGCGCCGACCTGGGCGCGGCCGAACTGGGCACGCTGGTCGCGATCGAGGCGCCCGACGAGGCGACCGCGCTGCAGCGTGCCGAGCAGGCGTCGGYGCGACTCGATCCGCTGGTCGCTGCCGGCCTGCTCGCCGGCTACGAATCGCCGACGCGGCTGCTGCCGAGCGCGGCCACGCAGGCCGCCCGCCAGGCCGCGCTGCCCGATGCCGACACGCTGCGCGCCCGGCTGAAGCAGGCCACCGCCGACGGCCTGCTGCCGGCCGACCGGCTCGAGCCCTTCATCGCCGACGTGCAGGCCCAGCGCCAGGCGAAACCGGTGACGCGCGCCGACTACGACGGCACGCCGCTCGCAACCGCGCTGCAGGCGCAGCTGCTGCCGGCGGCCGCCGACCGCCCCTGGACGGTCCTGCTGAGCCTGCGCGCCGGCACGCAGGCGCTGCCCGCGGTGCGGCTGCGCGATGCGATGCAGGGGCTGCCGGACACCCGCGTCGTCGAGATCCAGCCCGAGCTCGATGCGCTCTATGCGCGCTACCTGCGCGAGGCCTTCTGGCAGAGCGCGCTCGGCGCGCTGGCGGTGCTGCTGATCCTGTACGCCGGGCTGCGCTCGCTGCGCCGGCTGTGGCGCGTCGCGCTGCCGCTGGCGGCCAGCGTGGTGCTGGTGCTGGCCGGGCTCACGCTCGCCGGCGTCGCGCTCGGCGTGCTGCATCTGGTCGGGCTGCTGCTGGTGGTGGCGGTCGGGTCGAACTACGCGCTGTTCTTCGACCAGCTCGCCCAGCAGGAGGCCCAGGCCGCAGACGCCGAGACGCTCGCCTCGCTGCTGCTGGCCAACCTGACCATCGTCGCGTCGTTCGCGCTGCTGTGCACCTCCAGCGTGCCGCTGCTGGTGGCGCTGGGCGAGGTGGTCGCGCCGGGCACGCTGCTGTGCCTGCTGCTGTCGGCCAGCTGGGCGCGCCGTCCGGGCGGTGTGGGACAATCCGCGCCCTGATTTGCCCTGCTGGCGGCCAGCGCTTTCCACCCCGGATTTCCCACCCCGGACTCAACGATTCGCATGACGACCTGGCCCGTTCCCACCTTCCTGCTGTYCAGTGCCGCGCTGCACCTGCTGGCGCTGCTCGCGGTGCTGCGCACGCCCGGCGCGTGGCCGTGGGCGCTCGGCGCGGTCGTGCTGAACCACCTCACCATCACGGGACTCGGGCTGTGGCCGCGCTCGACCTGGCTGGGCGAGAACATCACGCGGCTGCCCGCGCCCGCCGCGGCGCGCGGCGAGATCGCGCTGACGCTCGACGACGGCCCGGACCCGGTGCTGACGCCGCAGGTGCTCGACCAGCTCGACGCGGCCGGCGTGCAGGCCACCTTCTTCGTGATCGCCGAACGCGCGGCCGCCCACCCTGCCCTGCTGCGCGAGATCGTGCAGCGCGGCCACGAGGTGCAGAACCACAGCTGGCGGCACCCGCATGCATTCTCGCTGTTCGGCCCGCGCCGCATCGCGCGCGAGCTGCAGCAGGCGCAAGCGTTTCTTCACACGACAACCGGTACGCGGCCGACGCTGTTCCGCGCACCGGCCGGCCTGCGCAACGTGTTCCTCGGCCCGGTGCTGCACCGTGCCGGCCTGCGGCTCGCAAGCTGGACGCGCCGCGGCTTCGACACCCGCGACGGCGATGCGCAACGCGTGCTGGCGCGCCTGACACGGGGCCTGCGCGGCGGCGACATCCTGCTGCTGCACGACGGCCATTGCGCCGCCACGCCCGAAGGCCGGCCGGTGGTGCTGGAGGTGCTGCCGGCGCTGATCGCCCAGGTGCGGCAAGCGGGGCTGCGCTTCGTGCGGCTGGGCGATGCCTGGCCTGCGCACCCTGCGGTGGCGACGACCCACACCGCCCCCGCCGCATGAAGCCGGTCGCGATCACCCGGATGACGGTCACGAGCGCGCTCGGAGCCGGCAACGAGACCCACCTGCAGGCGCTGCGCGACGGCCGCAGCGGGCTCGCACCGTGCCGCTTCGAGGATGTCGCGCTGACCTGCCATGTCGGCGAGGTCGCCGGCGTCGATGCGATCGCGCTGCCGGCCGAGCTCGAGGCCTACGACTGCCGCAACCACCGGCTCGCCTGGCTCGGGCTGCAGCAGAACGGTTTCCGCGCGGCGGTGCGCGCTGCACGCGAGCGCCATGGTGCGCAACGCGTCGCGGTGCTGCTGGGCAGCAGCACCTCCGGCATCCTGCAGACCGAGCATGCCTACCGCCGGCGCGGCCCCGACGGCGCGCTGCCGGACGACTTCCACTACGCCGAGACGCACAACACCGGTTCGCTCGCCCGCTTCGTCGCGCTCGCGCTGCAACTCGACGGGCCRCAGTGGGTGGTGTCGACGGCCTGCTCGTCGAGCGCCAAGGTGTTCGCGGCCGCCGCGCGGCTGATGGAGCTCGGCTGGATCGACGCGGCGGTGGTCGGCGGCGTCGACAGCCTGTGCCTGACGACGCTGTACGGCTTCAACTCGCTGGAACTGCTGTCGCCGCAGATCTGCCGGCCCTGGGATGCCGGCCGCAACGGGCTGTCGCTGGGCGAGGCGGCGGCATTCGCGCTGCTGGAGCGCAAGGTGCGAGGGATGGCGGAACCGCAAGCCTGGCTGCTCGGCACCGGCGAGAGCAGCGACGGCTTCCACATGAGCTCGCCGCTGCCCGACGGCGGCGGCGCGGTCGCGGCGATGCAGCAGGCGCTGGCCGGTGCGGGCCTGCAGCCGGGCGACATCGACTACATCAACCTGCACGGCACCGCGACGCACAACAACGACGCGGCCGAAGACCGTGCCGTGCAGACCGTGTTCGGGCCGGCCGTGCCCTGCAGCTCCACCAAGGGCGCGACCGGCCACACGCTGGGCGCGGCCGGCGGTGTCGAGGCGGTGCTGGGCGTGCTCGCGCTGCAGCACGGGCTGATCCCGGGCGGGCTGAACCGGCTGCACCCGGATGCCGAGCTGCAGTCGAACTACGTCGACCACAGCCGCGCGGCGCCGTTGCGCCATGTGCTGAGCAACTCGTTCGGCTTCGGCGGCTCGAACGCCAGCCTCGTGTTCGGAGCCGCCCGATGAGCACGCTCTTCGTGCAAGGCATCGGGCTGTGCGGCCCCGGTCTCGCGGACTGGGCGCAGGGTGCGCAGGCGCTCGGCGGGCACGCCGCGTACGTGCGCACCGCCACGGC
>NZ_JBFUCB010000094.1:0-14236 GCF_056405435.1 Rhizobacter sp. P1_G5
GCACCGAACTGCGTGCTCGAGCCGCTGAAGATCTTGCTGCGCGTGGACAGCTGGGCGTGCGTCTCGAGGCCGATGACGACCTCGTAGCCGCGGATCAGTTGGGGGGTGCTTGCCATGGTCAGGGGGAGGGGGCTTGGGCGTGCCAGTCGGTCGCCTGCTGGAAGGCATGGGCCGCGTGCAGCAGCGTGCCCTCCTGGAAATAGTTGCCGATCAGCTGCAGGCCGACCGGCATGCCGCCTTCGCCGGTGCCGGCCGGCAGGCTCATGCCCGGCAGGCCGGCCAGGCTCGCAGGCAGCGTGAAGATGTCGGCCAGGTAGTTGGCGACCGGGTCGTCGCTCTTGTCGCCGAGCTTCCAGGCCACCGTCGGCGCGACCGGTCCGGCGATCACGTCGCACTGCGTGAAACAGTGCTGGAAGTCGTCGGCGATCATGCGCCGCAGCTTCTGCGCCTGCAGGTAGTACGCATCGTAGTAGCCGTGGCTCAGCACGTAGGTGCCGATCATGATGCGGCGCTTGACCTCGGCGCCGAAGCCCTCGGCGCGGCTCTTCTTGTACATGTCGAGCAGGTCGGTGTACTTGGCGGCGCGGTGCCCGAAGCGCACGCCGTCGAAGCGGCTCAGGTTCGAGCTGGCCTCGGCCGGCGCGATGATGTAGTACACCGGGATCGACAACTCGGTGCGCGGCAGGCTCACGTCGACCAGCGTCGCGCCGAGCTTCTGCAGCTCGGCCAGCGCCGCGCGCACCGCGCCGTCGACGTCGGCGGCGAGCGCCGCCGGGAAGAACTCCTTCGGCAGGCCGATGCGCARGCCCTTCAGCGGCTGCGCGGCCGTGGCGCCGGGGCGGGCCGCCGTGAGCGCCGCGGCGTAGTCCTGCGGCGGGCGCTGCGCGCTGGTCGCGTCGCGCTCGTCGAAGCCGCTCATCGCCGACAGCATCAGCGCGCAATCCTCGGCGCTGCGGGCGAACGGGCCGGCCTGGTCCAGGCTGGACGCGAACGCGATCATCCCGTAGCGCGAGCACACGCCGTAGGTCGGCTTGATGCCGGTGATGCCGGTGAAGCTGGCCGGCTGCCGGATCGAGCCGCCGGTGTCGGTGCCGGTGGCCACCGGCACCAGCCGCGCCGCCACCGCGGCGGCCGAGCCGCCCGACGAGCCGCCCGGCACGCGCGAGGCATCCCACGGGTTCTTGACCGGGCCGAAGGCCGAGTTCTCGTTGCTCGAGCCCATCGCGAACTCGTCGCAGTTCAGCTTGCCGAGCGTCACGGTGCCGGCCGCGGCCAGCCGGGTCACGACGGTGGCGTCGAACGGGCTGCGGTAGCCGGCCAGCATCTTCGAGCCGGCGGTGGTGGCCAGCGCTTCGGTGACGAAGATGTCCTTGTGCGCGAGCGGCACGCCGAGCAGCGGGCCGCTCTCGCCGGCGGCGCGGCGCGCGTCGGCCTGCGCGGCCTGGCGCAGCGCCCCATCGGCGTCGACGCTCAGGAAGGCACCCAGGTGCTGATGCGCTGCAACGCGTGCAAGGAGATGTTTCGTCGCTTCGACGCTGGAGACCTGCCGCGCGGCGAGTGCGCGGGCCAGTTCGGCCGCGCCCAGTTGATGCAGGTCCTTCATCCTTCGATCACCTTCGGCACGAGGAACAGGCCGTCCTCGACGGCGGGCGCGCTGCGCTGGTTGGCTGCGCGGCCGTCGGTCTCGGTGACGACGTCGTCACGCAGGCGCAGCGCCACCTCCTGCACCGCCGACAGCGGCGTGTACAGCGGCTCGATGCCGCTGGTGTCGACCGCGCTCATCTGTTCGACGATCGAGAAGAAACCGTTCAGTTGCTGCAGCATCGCCGCCTCTTCGGCGGGCTTCAGTTCGAGGCGCGCGAGGTTCGCGATGCGGCTCACGTCTTTGGAGTCCAGGGCCATTGGAATTTGAGGGGTGATGAGGGTGCCGACGGGGCTGGAATTCAGGGGGCTTGGGGTATTATCCCCGGTTATCCACAAGCCTCTTTCGGCGTGCAAATTCAAGGGTTTGCAGGACTTTCGAGCGGCTCGCGGACCCCCTGCCTGGAATCCAGCCCGGAACCCCCATTCGCGATTGCGCCGATCCGCCCACCCGCCTGGTCGACGCCAACAAGAACCCCGCACATGTTTGCATCCCTGCGCCGCTACTTCTCCACCGACCTGGCCATCGACCTCGGCACCGCCAACACGCTGATCTACGTGCGCGGCAAGGGCATCGTGCTGGACGAGCCCTCGGTCGTCGCGATCCGCCACGAAGGCGGCCCCAACGGCAAGAAGACGATCCAGGCGGTCGGCGCCGAGGCCAAGGCGATGCTCGGCAAGGTGCCGGGCAACATCGAGGCCATCCGGCCGATGAAGGACGGCGTGATCGCCGACTTCACCGTCACCGAGCAGATGCTCAAGCAGTTCATCCGGATGGTCCACGACTCGAAGATGTTCAAGCCGAGTCCGCGCATCATCATCTGCGTGCCCTGCGGCTCCACGCAGGTCGAGCGGCGCGCGATCCGCGAATCGGCGCTCGGCGCCGGCGCGAGCGAGGTCTACCTGATCGAGGAACCGATGGCCGCGGCGATCGGCGCCGGGCTGCCGGTCAGCGAGGCGAGCGGCTCGATGGTGGTCGACATCGGCGGCGGCACCACCGAGGTCGGCGTGATCTCGCTGGGCGGCATGGTCTACAAAGGCAGCGTGCGCGTCGGCGGCGACAAGTTCGACGAAGCGATCATCAACTACATCCGACGCAACTACGGCATGCTGATCGGCGAGCCCACCGCCGAGTCCATCAAGAAGAACATCGGCTCGGCCTTCCCCGGCTCCGAGGTCAAGGAGATGGAAGTCAAGGGCCGCAACCTCTCCGAAGGCGTGCCGCGCAGCTTCACGATCAGCAGCAACGAGATCCTCGAGGCGYTGACCGACCCGCTCAACCAGATCGTCTCCAGCGTCAAGAACGCGCTCGAGCAGACGCCGCCCGAACTGGGCGCCGACATCGCCGAGCGCGGCATGATGCTGACCGGCGGCGGCGCGCTGCTGCGCGACCTCGACCGCCTGCTCGCCGAGGAAACCGGCCTGCCGGTGCTGGTCGCCGAAGACCCGCTGACCTGCGTCGTGCGCGGCTGCGGGATGGCGCTGGAGCGGATGGAGCGCCTCGGATCCATCTTCACCTCCGAGTGAACGTGAACCTTGTCACACGGCCGGCGCGTCGCTGACGCGGCCGGCCTTTTCACTTCAAAGCCCGCCCAAACGCCATGCCGCTCGGGACCCTCGACAGAACCCCACCCCCCTTCTTCCGACAGGGCCCCTCGGCGCTGACGCGGCTGATGTTCTTCTCGGCGCTCGCGCTGTTCCTGATGGTGGCCGACACCCGCTTCAAGCTGACCCAGCCGGTGCGCGCGGTGCTCGCGACGGCGCTGAACCCGGTCGAGCGGGCGCTGCGGGCGCCGGTCGACGCGGTGAGCGCCGCCGGCGACTACGCGATGGGCCTGCAGGATGCGCTGTCGGCCGAGGCCCGCGCGCGGCGCGAGCTGGCCCAGCAGGCGGCGCGCTCGGCCCGCGTCGAGCAGCTGGAGCAGGAGAACCTGCGGCTGCGCGCGCTGCTCGACCTGCGGCCGGGGCTGTCGGTGCGTTCGCAGACGGCCGAGGTGCTGTACGACGCGCCCGATCCGTACTCGCGCAAGGTCATCATCGACCGCGGCACGCAGCAGGGCATCGCGGTCGCGTCGCCCGTCATCAACGAGGCCGGCGTGCTCGGCCAGGTGACGCGGGCCTTCCCGTACAGCGCCGAGGTCACGCTGCTGACCGACAAGGACGCCGCGATCCCGGTACTGAACATGCGCACCCAGGTGCGCAGCGCCGCCTTCGGCAACTCGGCCGGCGCCGGGCTGGAGCTGCGCTTCATGGCCGGCAATGCCGACGTGCAGGTCGGCGACGTGCTCGCGACCTCGGGCGTCGACGGCGTCTATCCGTCAGGCATTCCGGTCGCGAAGGTGGTCAGCGTCGACCGGCGCGTCGACACCGGCTTTGCCCGCATCGCGCTCGCGCCGATCGCGCAGCCCGACGCGGTGCGCCATGTGCTGGTGCTGGAGCCGCTGGGCGTGCAGATGCAGCCCAAGCCCGAGCCGGCGCCCGACGCCAGCACCAAGCCCGGCACGGGCAGCCGCAGGGGGACCCGCCGATGATGCCGCGCGGCTCCGACCAGCTGCTGCTGCCGGCGAACCCGTGGTTCATCTGGGGTTCGCTGCTGCTCGCCTTCCTGTTCAACCTGGTGCCGTTCGGCCGCCTGCCGGCGATTCCCGACCTGCTGGCGCTGGCGCTCGCGTTCTGGAACGTGCACCAGCCGCGGCGCATCGGCGTCGGCATCGCGTTCATGTTCGGGCTGCTGATGGACGTGCACGACAGCGCGGTGCTCGGCCAGCACGCGCTCGCCTACACGCTGCTCAGCTTCTTCGCGATCACGATCCACCGGCGGCTGCTGTGGTTCGGGCTGCCGCAGCAGGCGCTGCAGATCCTGCCGCTGTTCGTCGCCGCGCACGCGGTGTCGCTGGTCGTGCGGATGCTGGTGGGCGGCATGCTGCCGGGCTGGGAACTGTTGCTCGCGCCGGTGTTCGAAAGCCTGCTGTGGCCAGTGGCGTCGTGGGTGCTGCTCGCGCCGCAGCGTCGGCCGCCGGATCCTGATCAAAACAGACCGCTATGAAGTCCGCCACACCGTCAACACCGCGCGGGCCGAGCGCCGGGCCGCCCCAAGCCGGCCCGCAGTCCCCTCGGGGGGCCGGCGGCCGTACTCGGCCGGCGTGGGGCTCCATCCTCTGACATGACAGAGTTGAAGAACGTCGAGCAGGAACTGGGGCGGTTTCGCACCCGGCTGGTCGCGGCCGCACTGTTCGTGCTGTTCGCGTTCGGGCTGCTGGTGTTCCGCCTCGTCGTGCTGCAGGTGATGCGCCACGACGAACTGGCGACGCAGGCCGAGAACAACCGCATCGCCGTCGTGCCGATCGTGCCGAACCGCGGGCTGATCSTSGACCGCAAYGGCGTCGTGCTGGCCAMCAACTACTCGGCCTACACGCTGGAGATCACCCCGACCAAGGTCGAGGATCTCGACGCCGTCATCGACCAGCTGTCGCAGGTGGTCGAAGTCCAGCCACGCGACCGCAAGCGCTTCAAGCGGCTGATGGAGGAAACCAAGAGCAGCTTCGAGTCGCTGCCGATCCGCACCAAGCTGACCGATGAGGAAGTGGCCCGCTTCACCGCGCAGCGCTTCCGCTTCCCCGGCGTCGACATCAAGGCCCGGCTGTTCCGCAACTACCCGCTCGGCGAGGTCGGCAGCCACCTGATCGGCTACATCGGCCGCATCAACCAGTCCGAGAAGGAGAAGATCGAGGAGTCGGAAGACGAATCGAACTACCGCGGCACCGAGTACATCGGCAAGCTCGGCATCGAGCAGGCCTACGAGGCGCAGTTGCACGGCGCAACCGGCTTCGAGGAGGTCGAGACCAGCGCCGGCGGGCGCGCGGTGCGCCAGCTCAAGAGCAACCCGGCGACCCCCGGCAACACGCTGGTGCTGTCGGTCGACATCCGGCTGCAGGCGCTGGTCGAGCAGCTGTTCGGCGACCGCCGCGGCGCGCTGGTGGCGATCGACCCGCGCAACGGCGAGGTGCTGGCCTTCGTCAGCAAGCCCAATTTCGACCCCAACCTGTTCGTCGACGGCATCGACGCCGAGAACTGGAAGGCGCTCAACGAGTCGGAGGACAAGCCGCTCTTGAACCGCGCGCTGCGCGGCGCCTACCCGCCCGGCTCCACCTACAAGCCGCTGATGGCGCTGGCCGCGCTGACGCTGGGCAAGCGCACGCCGCAGCAGTCGATCAGCGACCCGGGCTTCTTCTGGTTCGGCAACCACAAGTTCCGCGACGACAAGGAAGGCGGCCACGGCGTCGTCGACATGTACCGCTCGATCGTGCAGTCGTGCGACACCTACTACTACATCCTCGCCAACGACATGGGCGTCGATGCGATCCACGACTTCATGGCGCCGCTCGGGCTCGGCCAGATGACCGGCATCGACATGCAGGGCGAGTTGCGCGGCACGCTGCCGTCCACCGAGTGGAAGCGCACCAACTACAAGCGCAAGGAAATGCAGAAGTGGTACCCCGGCGARACCATCTCRCTGGGCATCGGSCAGGGCTACAACACCTTCACGATGCTGCAGCTCGCGCAGGCCGAGGCGACGCTCGCGGCCGGCGGCAAGCGCTTCAAGCCGCACCTGGTGCGCGCGATCGAGAACGTCGAGACGCGCAGCCAGCAGACGCTGTCGGGCGACCGGCTGGAGCCGCTCGCCTGGAGCCCCGACCATGTCGCGGTAATCCACCAGGCGCTGTACGGCGTCACGCAGGAGGGCACGGCGGCACGCGCGTTCCAGGGCGCTCAGTACCGCTCCGGCGGCAAGACGGGCACGGCGCAGGTCATCCAGATCAAGCAGAACGAGAAGTACGACGCCAGCAAGCTCGACGAGCGGCACCGCGACCATGCGCTGTACACCGCGTTCGCCCCGCTCGAGGAACCGCACATCGCGATCGCGCTGGTGGTCGAGAACGCCGGCTTCGGCGCCGGCGCCGCGGCGCCGATCGCGCGCCGGGTGTTCGACTTCGCGCTCGAAGGCCAGTACCCGAGCGAGGAGGACATCCTCGCGACGCGCGGCGGCCAGACCTACGCGCCGATCGGCAAGCCGCGGCCGGCCACGAGCGTGCCGCTGCAGGGCGTGTCGATCAACAACATCGCGGCGGCCGCCACCGGCGTGCCGCCGGCGCTGGTGGTGCCGGTGGCCGCGTCGGCACCCTCGCTGCTGATCGCGGCGCCTGCGTCCGCCGTGGCGGCCGCAGCTTCCGCCCCTGCCTCATCCGCCCGGGCGACGCGCCGCGCACCATGAGCATCGTCTTCGAGAAACCGTCGTACTGGCAGCGGCTGAAGCCCGTCTTCACCGGCTTCGACGCGCCGCTCGTGATCGGCGTGCTGCTGCTCGGCGCGGCCGGGCTGGTCACGATGTATTCGGCCGGCTTCGACAACGGCTCGCGCTTCGCCGACCACGGCCGCAACATGATCCTCGCGCTGATCATCCTGTTCGTCGTCGCGCAGGTGCCACCGCAGCGGCTGATGCAGCTGGCGGTGCCGCTCTACACGGTGGGCGTGATGCTGCTGATCGCCACCGCGGTGATCGGCGTCACGAAGAAGGGGGCGACGCGCTGGCTGAACGTCGGCATCGTGATCCAGCCGAGCGAGATCATGAAGATCGCGATGCCGCTGATGCTCGCCTGGTGGTTCCAGCGCCGCGAGGGCCAGCTGCGCGTGCTCGACTTCGTCGTCGCGCTCGGGCTGCTGGCGGCGCCGGTCGGCATGATCGTCAAGCAGCCCGACCTGGGCACCGCGATCCTGGTACTGTCGGCCGGGCTGTACGTGATCTTCTTCGCCGGGCTGTCGTGGAAGCTGATCATCCCGGTGCTGGTGATCGGCGGCGCGGCGATCACCGCGGTGGTGGTGTCGGAAGACCGCATCTGCCAGCCCGAGGTGGTGTGGCCGATGATGCACGACTACCAGAAGAACCGCGTCTGCACGCTGCTCGACCCGACCACCGACCCGCTCGGCAAGGGCTTCCACATCATCCAGGGGATGATCGCGATCGGCTCCGGCGGCRTCGMAGGCAAGGGCTTCATGAAGGGCACGCAGACGCACCTCGAGTTCATCCCGGAGCGCACCACCGACTTCATCTTCGCSGCSTTCTCCGAGGAGTTCGGGCTGGTCGGCTGCGTGTCGCTGATCCTCGGCTTCCTGTTCCTGATCTTCCGCGGGCTGATCATCGCGGCCGATGCGCCGACGGTGTTCACGCGGCTGCTGGCCGGCGCGATCACGCTGAGCTGGTTCACCTACGCGTTCGTCAACATGGGCATGGTCAGCGGCATCCTGCCGGTGGTGGGCGTGCCGCTGCCGTTCATCAGCTACGGCGGCACCGCGATGCTGACGCTCGGGCTCGGGCTGGGCATCCTGATGTCGATCTCGAAGAGCCGGCGGATGATGCAGCGCTGAGACGGCGTTGGAGGCGTCTGCAGGCGCTAAGCTGTGCGCCTCGCCGACACCCCCACGGACGACTTCCATGAGCCTGCAACACCCCGCAGACGCAGTCGGAGCTTCTTCTTCAGCCACTTCCCGCGTCGGCATCGTCGGCGTCGGCAACATGGGCGGCGCGATGGCGGCCCGGCTGCTGTCGCTCGGCTGGCCGGTCGCGGTGCACGACATCGACGACCGCTGCGAGGCGCTGGCGGTGGGCTTCGGCGCGATGGCCTGCGCGACGCCGTCCGGCGTGGCGGCCTCGTGCGAAGTCCTGATCGTCGCCGTCGTCGATGCGGTGCAGACCGAGGCGGTGCTGTTCGGCGCCCACGGCGCGGCGCGCGGCCTGGCCCGCGGCAGCACCGTGCTGCTGTGCCCCACCATCTCGCCGGCCGATGTCGAGCGCTTCGCCGCCGGGCTGCACCGGCAGGGCATCGCCTGCATCGACGCGCCGATGTCCGGCGGCCCCGACCGCGCCCGCGACGGCAGCATGAGCCTGATGCTGGCCGGGCCCGGCGACGCGATCGAACGGCTCGGCGGGCTGCTCGGCGCACTGTCGTCGCGCGTGTTCCGCATCAGCGAGCGGCCGGGCGACGGCGCGCGCACCAAGCTCGTCAACAACCTGCTGGCCGGCATCAACCTGGCCGGCGCGGCCGAGGCGATGGCGCTGGCCGAGCGCATGGGGCTGGACGTGGGGCGCACGCTCGACGTGGTCGAGCAGTCGAGCGGCCAGAGCTGGATCGGCAGCGACCGGCTGCACCGCGCGCTGCGCGGCGACTACCTGCCGCGGGCGCACACCCGATTGCTGAACAAGGACACGCACCTCGCACTCGGCGTGGCGCGCCAGGCCGGCGCGGCCACCGCGCTCGGCGAGGCGGCGGCCGCGCTGTTCGCGCGGGCCTGCGAGCGCGGCTTCGCCGGGCTGGACGACGCCAGCGTGTTCGAACTGCTGCGGCAAGCCCGTTGACCAACCGACGCCAGCCTTCGCCTGATGCGCCCGAGGCGCACCTGCGGCGCATGAACCGCGTGCTCGACCACATCGATGCGCACCTGGCCGACGACCTGCGGCTGGAGACGCTCGCCGACGTGGCGGCGTTCTCGCCGTTCCACTTCCACCGCGTGTTCCGCGCCTGGACCGGCGAGACGCTGCTCGACTTCGTGCGCCGGCGCCGGCTCGAGGCCGCCGGCGGGCGCCTGCGGCATGCGCCGCGCGACAGCATCACGGCCATCGCGTTCGCGGTCGGCTTCGAATCGGGCGAGGCCTTCTCGCGCGCGTTCAAGCGGCATTTCGGCATGACGCCGACCGCCTGGCGGCGCGGCGGGCAGCTGCTGTGGGAGCGGCGCCAGCGCATGGTGCGCACACGGCCCGAGCCGCCCGCCTCCCACTACCCGGTGGTGCTGAAACAGCTGCCCGAGCGCGAGGTGCTGTACTGGCGCGTGCAGGGCCGCTACGACACGATGGTGTCGCAGGCCTGGACCGCGTTCGCGCCGCGCATCGTGGCGCTGGGCCTGGCCGGGCAGCTGCGGTTGGGCATGGGGCTGGACGACCCGGACATCGCGCCGGTGTCGCGCTGCCGCTTCGATGCCTGCGTGGTGCTGCCGCCGAACTGGCACGAGCCGATCAGCGGGCCGGTGTCGCGCAAGCGGGTGGCCGGCGGGCTGCATGCGTGCCTGGGCTACGACGGCCCCGGCCCGCTGATGCAGCATGCCTGGCGGCAGTTGCTCAACGACTGGCTGCCGACTTCGGGGCTGCTGGTCGGCGACACGCCGTTCTTCGAGGTCTATCCGGTGGAACAGCTTCTGCCCGCCCAGGGGCCCGTCATCTGCGAGCTGTGCATGCCGGTAGCACGTTGACCCCTCGGCCGACGGGTACGTCGGCCGATCCCCCGAGGGGATGCGGGCCGGCTTGGGGCGGCCCGGCGCTCGGCCCGGTTCTTCAGGCAGTCGCCAAAGCGTGGCGCTGCCGCACCACGCGCCGGTGCGTCGCGCGTGCCGACGGCACCCAGCCGTGCCGGTACCAGCGCGCCGCCATCGTCAGGCCGCGCAGCCACTCGTCGGCCGCGTACGCGATCCACACGCCGACCAGCCCGAGCCCGAAGTACACGCCCAGCAGCCAGGCGCCGCCGGCCATCACGAACACCATCGACGCGGCGCCGGCCATCACCGGGAACTTCGCGTCGCCGGTCGCGCGCAGCGCGTTGATCACGACCAGGTTGAAGGTGCGCCCCGGCTCCAGCAGCACCGTGATCCACAGCAGCGTCGTCGCCGCCTGGATGATGTGCGGGTCGTGGGTGAAGAGCTGCATCGTCCAGCGCGCCGTCAGCGCGCCGACCAGCGCGAGGCTGGTCGACACCACCAGCCCCCAGCGCAGGCTCTTGCGCACCAGCCGGTGCGCGGCATGCAGCTGGCCGGCACCGATCAGGTGGCCGACCAGGATCTCGCTGGCGAAGCCGATCGCGAGGCCGAACACCAGGATGAAGTACATGATCTGCATCGTGTAGCTGTGCGTCGCGAGCTCGGCCGCGCCCATGCGCGCCACCAGCGCGATCGTCACCAGCAGCGCGAGCCGGTAGGCGACGTTCTCGGCCGCGCCCGGCAGGCCGATGTGCAGCACCGGACCGAGCCGGCGCCAGCGCATCACCCACCAGTCGCGCGCGGTCGGCACCAAGTCGAGCCGGCGCTGCCACAGCCACAGGTGGAACGCGATGCCGAACGCGCGGCTCAGCGCCATCGCGAGCGCGAAGCCCGGCAGCCCGAGCCCCGGCACCGGCCCGAAGCCGGTCATCAGCGGCGTGCAGATCAGCAGGTGCAGGCTGTGCATCGCGAGCATGTTCATCAGCGTGTCGCGCGCATGCAGGTGCGCCCGCATCACCGACGACATGCTGGCATTGAACGCATCCAGCACCAGCGCGACGGCCAGCACGCGCAGGTAGGGGCCGGCGATCGGCAGCACGTCGGCCGGCGCGTTCAGCAGGTCGAGCAGCGGGTTCGCGCAGGTCGCCACCACCAGCCCGGCGCCCAGGCCCAGCCAGGTGCTCGCGCCGAGCGAGGCGCGCGCGGTCTCGTCGGCACCGAGCCGGTTGCCCGCGCCCAGGTTCTGCGTGATCACCACGCTGACGCCCATGCTGATGATGCGGAACAGCAGGAAGAACGAGGCCTGCACGTTGTTCGCGAGCGCGAAGGCGCCGGACGCGGTGTCCGATTGGCGCGACGCCAGCCACAGCCCCGTCAGGCCGACCAGCAGCCCGAGCACCAGCTCGGCCAGCAGCGGCCAGGTGAGCGCGACCAGGCTCGGGCGGGGCAGGGGAGCAGCGTGCGTGGAGGCGGACATGGAGCGATCGGCGCGAAACCGCAATGATCGCCGCAATCGGTTGCGGCGACTGTCCGATCTTGCTCTCAGGCTCGCTTGTGCTTCTTCGGCCCGTGCAGGAACTCGCGGTCGACGTCGAGCGTCGACTTGATGCCGATGTCGGCGCGGTGCTTCTTCAGCCAGTTCGTCGCCGCCGCGCGCCCGAGCGCGAACAGGTCCTCGAGGAATGCGCGGTCGGTGTTGAACTTGCTGTTCGCGCCATAGGGCCCGAGCCCGTCGTCGTCGGCCACCATGTGCAGCCGCAGGTCCTTGTAGCGCCCCGGGTCCAGCTTGCCCTCGCGCACCAGCCGCGAGACGAACGAGATCGCGCGCATCTCCGACATCAGGCTCGCGTTGAACGTGATCTCGCTGAGCCGGTCCATGATCTCCTCGCTGCGCGTCGGCGTGCCTTCGCGCACCAGCGGGTTGATGCGCACCAGCAGGATGTCGAGCGCCGCCGTCTGGTAGATCAGCGGGTAGATCGCCGGGTTGCCGGTGTAGCCGCCGTCCCAGTAGGGCTCGCCGTCGATCTGCACCGCCTGGAACAGGAACGGCAGGCAGGCCGATGCGAGCAGCACGTCGACCGTGATGTCGCGGCCTGTGAACACCCGCGCCTGGCCGGTCGTCACGCTGGTGGCGGTGATGAACAGCCGCAGCCCGCTCGCGTGCACCGCGTCCTCGTCGACATGGCGGCGCAGCACGTCGCGCAGCGGGTTCAGGTTGAGCGGGTTGAATTCATACGGGCTGAACGAGCGGAAGAACGAGCTCATCCACTGGTAGCCGGGCAGCTTGTCGAGCTTGAAGTTGTCGTTCAGCGTGTGCGCCTGGCCGGCCGAGAACGGCGAGAAGATCGAGCCGGAGCGGCTCACGTCGCGCCAGAACTCGGTGAGCGCCTCGCGCGCGCCCTCGCGGCCGCCCTTGCGGAAGCCGCTCGCCATCACCGCGGCATTCAGCGCGCCGGCGCTGGTGCCCGAGACGCCGCTGAAGTGCAGCCCGTCGTCCTCGAGCAGCCGGTCGAGCACGCCCCAGGTGAACGCGCCGTGCGAGCCGCCGCCCTGCAGCGCCAGGTCGAGGCCGAGCGAAGCGGGAGCGTGTGTTTCATGGACTGCCATCGGGAGGTACCTCGGGTTAACCCGGGGCAGTCTAAGTCGGATGGGATGGGCCCGTGTTTCCGCCGGTGTTTCCGTCGGTCACCGTGCCGGTGCCCACCGGGAACTGCACCGGAAACCGCACCGTGAAGCGCGCCCCCGGCCCGAACGCCACGCCGCCCTGGTCGCTCAAGCCCGGGCGGTGCCGCAGGTTGGCGTCTTCCAGCGTGATCTCGGCATCGTGCTGCTGCGCGATCTCGCGCACGATCGCGAGGCCCAGGCCGGAGCCGTCGACATTGGTGCCGAGCGAGCGGTAGAACGGCTGGAACACCTTGTCGCGCTCGGCCGCCGGGATGCCGGGGCCGGAATCCTCCACCTGCACCACCACCACCTGGCCGAACGGGTCGTCGACCACCCGCACCGTGACCGTGCCGCCTTCGGGCGTGTACTGCAGCGCGTTGTCGACCAGGTTGCGGATCAGTTCGCGCAGCAGCACCGGCTGGCCGGAGATCGACAGGCCGGCCGGCCCCTTGGCCGCCCCGCTGTCCGCGCCCTCGTAGCCCAGGTCGATGCGCTTCTCCAGCGCACGCGGCACGAAATCGCGCACCGTCTCGGCCGCGAGCCGCGCCAGGTTGACCGGCTGGCGCTGCAGCGCCTGCGAGGCGTCCTCGGCACGCGCCATCGCCAGCAGTTGGTTGACCATGCGCGCCGCGCGCTGGCTGGCGCGGGCGATCTGCTGCAGCGATTTCTTCAGCGCCTGCGGATCGCGCTCGCCGGCGTCGATCTCGCGCTGCGCCAGCTCGGCCTGCGTGCGCAGCCCGGCTAGCGGCGTCTTCAGCTGGTGCGCCGCGTCGGCCAGGAAATGCTTCTGCGTGCCGATGCTGCGGTCGAGCCGGGTCAGCAGGTCGTTGATGGCGCGCACCAGCGGCGACACCTCCTCGGGCGCATCGCGCTCGTCGATCGGGCTCAGGTCGTGGCTCTCGCGGCGGCGGATGCGCTGCTGCAGCTCGTTCAGCGGTGCGATGCCGCGCGCGAGCGCCAGCCACACCAGCAGCACCGCGAGCGGCAGGATCACGAACTGCGGCAGCATCACGCCCTTGATGATCTCGGTGGCCAGGCGCGAGCGCTTGCCCAGCGTCTCGGCCACCTGCACGACCGGCGGCTCGACGCCGCCCGCCGTGCCGCCCGGCAGGCCGATGCGCACATAGGCGATGCGCACCGGCTCGCGGTTGATCTCGTCGTCGCGGAAGCGCACCACGCCGGCGGCGGCACGCTCCTCGTCGTTGGGCATCGGCAGTGCTCGATCGCCGCTCAGGTACTGGCCGTCGAGGCCGAGCACCTGGTAATACAGCGTGTCGGTCTCGTCGGTGTGCAGCAGCTCGGCAGCGCTCGCCGGCAGCGCGAAGCTGGCCGACGGCAGCGTGCCGCCGCCGGCATCCTGCACCGTGACCTGCTGCGACAGCACGCGGGCCATCTCGCCGAGCTGGCGGTCGAACGGCTTGTTGGCGATGCCCTGCGCGACCAGCCAGGTCAGCACGACGCTCATCGGCCACAGCAGCAGCAGCGGCGCGAGCATCCAGTCGAGGATCTCGCCGAACAGGGACCGTTGCTCTTTCAAGCCGCGATCTTCTCCAGGCAGTAGCCGAGGCCGCGCACGGTGGCGATGCGCACCGGGCCCTGCTCGATCTTCTTGCGCAGCCGGTGGATGTAGACC
>NZ_JBFUCB010000095.1:0-14067 GCF_056405435.1 Rhizobacter sp. P1_G5
GGCCTGCGGCGGCACCGCATCGGCCTTGGTCAGCACGACCACCGGCTGCACGCCGCTGCCCTGCACCAGGATCAGGTAGCGCTCCAGGCGGCGCGGGTTGAAGTCGTCGTCCAGCCCCATCACGAGGAAGGCGGTGTCGACATTGCTGACGACCGGGTGGCGGCGCCCGTCGGCATCGCGCCGCGCGATGTGGCTGAGCGGCGGCACGCGTTCGTGCACCCAGCACTGGCCGTGGGCGTCGGCGGCGCCGATGACCCAGTCGCCGACGGCCAGGCCGGTGTCGTCGTCATCGAGCGCGCGCATCAGGCGTGGCAGCACGCGCGCACTGTGCGAGTGCTCGCCGTCGTGCAGCTCGACGGTCTCGCGGTGCACTTCGGTCAGGCGCATCAGGCGGGCGCCGGGTGGGAAGGTTTCAGGAAGGGACGCGGGAAACGTGGAAAAGGAGGCGGCCTCGGCGGCCATCGCGGGCGTGAGCCCCATCGAGCGCAGGCGCTCGACATCGATCTCGATCATGGTGGGTGGTGTCTTTCATCATCGCAGCCGGCGCACGCGCCGAGCCAGGAGCCCCGTGCGGCGAAGGCCGTGCGGGGCAACGAAGGAATGAAAGCTGTGCCGCGGCGGCAGGGGCGCCGGCGGGAAGATCAGGACCCGAAGAGGGAGTCGGGCTCGATCAGCGCTGGAGCGAAGTGCAATCCGCGGACAGCAGGAGGGCAATGTCAGTGGTTCTCATCGCGTGGTCTCCTTGTGGCTGTGGGAGCGGACCCAACCGGGGCGGCTGGGGACTTCGGGCGCGCAGTGTGGCATGGCCGGTATCCACGCGTCAATGTCATTGCAAAGGCGCGACAATGCGGCTCCCCTGCTGGATTGGAGCGTTGGGATGATTCGATCGCTTTACATCGTCACCGGCGCATCGCGCGGCCTGGGTGCGGCAATGGCGGAACGACTGCTCGCCCCCGGCACGCAACTGCTGTGCATCTCGCGGCGCACCAGCGAGGCGCTGGCCCTGAAGGCCGGTGCCGCCAACGCACGCTGCGAACAATGGGCGATGGACCTCGCGACACCGCTGCCGGTGGCGCACCGGCTGTCGGCATGGCTCGCGCAGATCGACCACACCTCGTTCGACACCGCGACGCTGATCAACAACGCCGGCGTGCTGACGCGCGTCGGCCCGCTGGGTCATGTCGACGGCACCGATGTGTCGAACGCGCTGCGCGTCGGGCTGGAGGCACCGCTGCTGCTGACCGCCGCGTTCCTGCGCGCGACGCTCACGTGGCCGACACGGCGGCGCGTGCTGCAGATCTCGTCAGGCCTCGGGCGGCGCGCGATGGCCGGCCAGGCGATCTACGCTGCGGCCAAGGCCGGGCTCGATCATGCGGCCCGCACGATCGCGCTCGATGAAGCGCTGCAGCCGAACGGCGCGAAGATCGTCTCGCTGGCGCCCGGCGTGATCGACACCGAGATGCAGGCCCGGCTGCGCGACAACCCGGCGGATGGCTTCCCGGACCAGTCGCATTTCGTGAACCTGCAGCGCAACGGCGGGCTGGCGTCGCCGGCCGAGGCCGCGGCCAAGGTGCTGGCCTACCTGGACCGCACCGATTTCGGCAGCCAGYCGGTGGCGGACGTTCGGGACGCCTGAGCCTAGGAACGGTCGAGTCTGGGTGGGGCGGAGGGGACTTCGCGCGCTTCGACGTCGACCACGTTGGCCGGGTCGACCGCCGCACCACCCCGCGTGAAGCCGCCGAACGGCTGGCGCGGATCGACCTTGAAGCGCCGCACCTGGGGCTTGCGGCCGCGCAGCAGTGCCCACGTGATCAGTGTCAGCGTGAGGACGATGCCCAGCAGCAGCAGCCCGGCCGCGAAGACGGCGCCGATCACGATGGCGACCAGGCGAATCAGGAAGGCGAACACGCGGCGGAAGATCATGGACAAGGGGCACCTCGTTGGCGAGCCGGCATTATCAGGCCGGCCCCGGCGCAGGGTCTTTCAGGTCTTTCAACGCTGATTTCAGCCGCGCTCGCCGCGCGCCGCACGGGCCTGCTGCGCGAGCTGCACGTCGCTGGCTTCACGCTTGCCGGTCACGACCACCTGCGGCATCACGATCACCGGCATCTTCTTGCCGGTGATGGTGACCATCGGCATCGTGATCACTTCCGGCGCCACCGCGGCGACCTGCGCGCCGGCCTGGACCCGCGGCTGGCACAGCAGCACGGCGGCGGACAGCGTGGCAACGATCAGCGTCAGTTGGGTCAGGCGGGTGGTGGTCATGTCGGGCTCCAGTCGGTGGTTTGTGTCGTCGATGGAGTCAGTATCGGCAGCCACTCCGCCCGTTCCCAGCGTGTTGCGACGGCCCGGCCCGGCGCGCGGATGAACTGCAGCCGGGCGCGACGAACCGGCCGCGCCTCGGCGAACTCAGCCCCCCAGCGGACCTTGGAACCCGCCCTGGCGGAAGGTCAGCACCAGCGTGTCGCGGTGCGCGCTGTGCTGCGCATCGGCCGACAGCGGCTGGATCGGCGTGCTCTCATGGATCACGCGTTCGTCGTCGAGCATCAGCGTGGTCCACGGCTCGCTCATCGTGAAGCGGATGCCGTTCGGGCCCTCGGCCTCGAAGACCCGCGTCTCGCCGCCCTTCACGCCGCGGCGGCCGACCAACAGCACCGCGACRAAGTCGACGCCGTCGCGGTGTGCGCCCTCGGGCGTCGGCCGGCCGATGCCATCGGTGGTGTCGATGCGGAACTGGTGCGCCTCGACGAACCACGGCCGCGCGCCCTTCAGCGCGCTGCAGGCCTCGGCCATGCGCAGCAGCAGGCGCGCCCACACCGGCTGCGCGACGACGCCGGCCGCCATCGGCTCGAACCAGCGCTCGATGCCGCCGTGCAGCGCGTTGTAGGCCACCGGCTGCCAGTGCGCGCGATGCGGCGACGGCGTGAGCGTCGTGCCGTCGACCACGAAGCAGGAATGGCGGCGCCGCCGGTAGCGGCCGCCATCGCGCAGGTAGCCGTCGGGCGGCAGGTCGTCCCAGCTGGCCTCCAGCGCCTGCAGCTCGGCCGCGTCGGCCGCGAGCCAGTCGCGCAGGCCGGCCGGGCTGATCACGCCGTGGCCCTTGGCGCGCAGGTCGGGCACGAGTTGCGAGGCGGTGACGTAAGGGGGCAGCATGCGTTCGGTCATGCCGCGATGATGCCAGCCCGAAAGCGTCATCGTGCTGCCGCTATGCTTGCGGCCTGCGCCTCCTCAAGCCTTTTCAGAAAGCGGGTTTCATGTACCACGGCGAGCGTTTCAACAGCTTCACGCACCTGGCCGGCCTGCTGCTGGCGATCGGCGGCGGCACGGTGCTGATCGTGCAGTCGTCGCTGCACGGCGATGCCTGGCAGATCGTCGGCGCGAGCATCTTCGCAGCCACCATGATCCTGCTGTACGGCGCATCGACGCTGTACCACAGCGTGCGCGGCGCAGCCAAGCGCGTGCTGGTGAAGTTCGACCACTGCGCCATCTACCTGCTGATCGCCGGCACCTACACGCCGTTCGCGCTGGTCACGCTGCGCGGGCCGTGGGGCTGGTCGTTGTTCGGCGTGGTGTGGGGGCTCGCGGTGGTCGGCATCGTGAAGGAATTGAGCCTGGGCCGCGAGCGCATTCCTTCCGTGCCGCTGTACGTGGCGATGGGCTGGCTGGCGCTGATCGCCGCGGTGCCGCTGGTGCGCGAGCTGCCGTGGGCGGCACTCGCCTGGCTGGTGGCGGGCGGGCTGTGCTACACCGGCGGCATCGTGTTCTACGCGAACGACGAGCGCTGGCGCCATGCGCATGGCGTGTGGCACCTGTTCGTGCTGGCGGGCACGGCCTGCCACTTCGTCACCGTGCTGCTGTACGTCGCATGAGCGGTGTCCTCCATCCGCGCGCGGCCGAGCTGATCGCGCTGCTGCAGCTGCAGCCGCATCCCGAGGGCGGGCACTACCGCGAGTTCTTCCGCGCGGCGTCATCCATCACGCCGGGCGATGGCCGCCCGCCGCGCAGCGCGCTGACGAGCATCGATTTCCTGCTCGGCCGCGGCCAGTACAGTGCGTGGCACCGCGTCGCGTCGGACGAGGTCTGGCACCTGCTCGAAGGCGGACCGCTGCGGCTGTGGCTGATGCCGCCGTCGCTGGATCGCATCGAATCGGTGACGCTGGCGCCGGTGAGCGCCGCGACGCAGCCGCGCTTCACGGTGCCGGCACAGTGGTGGCAGGCCGCCGAGCCGGTCGGCGACTTCGCGTACGTGGGGGCGACGGTGGCACCGGGCTTCGACTTCGCCGATTTCTCGTTCCTGCGCGACCACGCCGATGCGGTGTCGGCCGTGCGCGCATTGAAGGCCGATCTCGCAAGGCTGTCTGGATGAGCGACACACCCGCCCAACCCCGCAACCCGCTGCACGGCCTCACGCTCGAGGCCTTGCTGACCGAGCTGGTCGCGCACTACGGCTGGCCGGGCCTGGCCGAGCGCGTCCAGCTGCGCTGCTTCAGCATCGAACCGAGCATCCCGTCGAGCCTGAAGGTGCTGCGCAAGACACCGTGGGCGCGCGAGAAGGTCGAGAGCCTCTACCTCTTCATGTTGCGAGAAAGAGACCGCGCGGCCCGCGCGAGCAAGCCGCGCTGAGCTGGGCCTTCGAGCCCGGTTTGCCGGGGAAGTTCCGCCTTTCTGCTGCACTGCAACATCATGTTGCAGGCCCTCGAAAAACTTCACGTTGAGGAGGTGTCGCGTTCACATGCGCGGCTGATCCTGCTTGCATGTCGGACAAGCGATCCGGCAGTCCTACTGAGAGAAACAGGAGTGAAAGCATGATCAAACTGAGCAGCAAACTCATCATCGCCTCGGCCGCCTCGCTGATGGCACTCGCAGCGCACGCCCAATCGGTGCAACCCGGCCCGTACGTCGGCGGCAGCATCGGCACGACCAAGTTCCACGGCGACAACATCGGCGGGCTGGACATCGACACCACCGACACCGGCGGCAAGATCTACGGCGGCTACCAGTTCACGCCGAACTTCAGCCTGGAAGGCGGCTGGGTCGGGCTGGGCAAGTACAGCGCCAGCGGCAGTGAGCTGAAGCTGAACAACGGCGTGTTCCTCGACGCCGTCGGCACCTTCCCGGTGGCGCAGGACTTCTCGCTGCTGGGCCGCGTGGGTGTCTACAACGGCAAGGCCGATCGCACGGTCAACGGCGTGAACGACAGCGAGCGCGGCACCGACGTGAAGTACGGTGCGGGCGTTCAGTACGACCTGTCGAAGAACACCGCGATCCGTGGTGAATGGGAGCGGTACCGCGTGAAGGCGCTGGACATCAAGGACAACACCGACCTGTTCTCGGTCGGCGTGAACTATCGCTTCTGATCTGTCGCCTTCCAGGCACCTTCCGGGGCGGGCTGCGTCGGCACCAGCACGCGAATGCGCGTGCCGGTCAGGCCGACCACCTGCCCCGCCCTGATCTTGCAGGTCTTGCGCAGTTCGGTCTGCCCATCGACCTCGACCTTGCCCTCGGCCACCATCGTCTTCGCGGCGCCTCCGCTGTGGCACACGCCGGTGGCCTTCAACAGGGCATCGAGCGGGATGAAGTCGCCGCGCAGTTCGAAATCGATCTGGTTCATGCGGCGAATTGTCGCGCGAGCAGCGCATACGAATGCCGCCGCACCGCGGGATCGTGCGCCCAGGTGTTGATCACGAGTTCTTCCAGCCCGAAATCGCTGGCGAGCGCGCGCAGCTTGTCGGCCACTTGCGCAGCCGTGCCGACAAACGCCTTGCGCCGCATCGGCTCGATGACCGCCATCTCGTCCGGCGTGAAGCCACGCGCGGCGATCTGATCCGGAGACTGCAGCGGCCCGAGCAGGCCGCGGTTGCGGTCGACGCGCCAGCGCTCGCGGCTCAAGGCCAAGTGCAGCGCGGTCTCTTCGGTATCGGCCGCCAGGGCCCAGACGCAGACGGTCGCCTGTGGCTTGGGATGCCGCTCGCTCGGCTGGTAGAGGCGGTGGTACAGGTCGAGCGCCTGCTCGGCGCCTTGTCCGTCGGTGAAGAAATAGGCGAACGCATAGGGCAGCCCGAACTGCGCGGCCATCTGCGCGCCATAGTCGGAGCTGCCGAGGATCCACACCTGCGGCGCATGCTCGCCGCGCGGGTGCGCGACGATGCCGCGATGGCGCAGGCCGCTGGTCCAGGCCTGCAGGTCACGCACCTGCTCCGGGAAATTCTCCGCACTGCCATACGCATGCGGATTGAGCGCCTGCGCGGTGCGCATGTCGCCGCCGGGAGCGCGGCCGACACCGAGGTCGATGCGACCGGGTGCCAGCGCCTCGAGCACGCGAAACTGCTCGGACACTTTCAGTGCCGCGTAGTGCGGCAGCATCACGCCGGCACTGCCGATGCGGATGCGGCTGGTGCGGGCGGCGATCGCGGCCATCACGATCTCGGGCGCGCTGCCGACGATCGTTGGCAGGCTGTGGTGCTCGCTGACCCAGAAGCGCTCATAGCCGAGGGCTTCGCAGTGCTGCGCGAGCTCGAGGGTGTCGCGGATGGCGGCGTCTTCGCCTTGGCCGCTCAATGCGACGGATTGATCCAGGACTGAGAGTTTCATTGTCGCGAGAGCGCTTCGGCGTGATGCGCGATGTGGTCGGCCATGAAGGTCGAGATGAAGTAGTAGCCGTGGTCGAAGCCCGCATGGCGTCGCAAGGTCAACGGCTGACCGGCCGCGTTGCAGGCAGCTTCGAACAGCTCCGGATGCAACTGCGTCGCCAGGAATCGATCGGCCAGGCCCTGGTCGATCAGCAGGTGCGATGTGCGCGCCCCGGCCTTCACCAGCTCGGTGGCATCGTGCTCGCGCCAGGCCTGCCGGTCTTCACCCAGGTAGCCACGGAACGCCTTGTCGCCCCACGGGCTCTGCATCGGCGCGGCAATCGGCGCGAAGGCCGAGACGCTGCGGAACAGCGTTGGATGCTTCAGGCCCAGCGTCAGTGCGCCATGCCCACCCATCGAGTGCCCGAACAGGCCGAGACGGCTCGTGTCCGCCGCGAACTGCGCTTCGATCAGCGCCGGCAGTTCCTGCGTCAGCCAGCTGGCCATGCGCCAGTGCGTGCGCCACGGCGCTTCGGTGGCATCGAGGTAGAAGCTGGCCGCCGTGCCGAAATCCCACGACGCATCGGCCTCGGCGATGCCGGTGCCGCGCGGACTCGTGTCCGGCGTCACGAGCATCAGCCCGAGCTTTGCCGCGTGCTGCTGTGCGCCCGCCTTCATCGCGAAGGTCTGCTCGTTGCACTCCAGGCCGGCCAGGTAGATCAGCACCGGCACGCGTCCCGACGCGGCCTGCGGCGGCCTGAACACGCCGAAGCGCATCGGCAGGCCGATCGCGTCCGACACATGCTCGTGAAAACCTTGCACGCCACCGAAGCACGCCTGCTCCGACAAGGTCTTCACCGGCCCGCCGCCAGTCACGCTTTCAGTCATACACCACCACCGAACGGATCGACTCGCCACGCTTCATCAGGTCAAAGCCGTGGTTGATGTCGTTCAACGCCAGCTTGTGCGTGATCAGCTCGTCGATGCGCAGCTTGCCTTCCATGTACCAGTCGACGATCTTCGGCACGTCGGTGCGGCCGCGCGCACCCCCGAAGGCCGAGCCCTTCCACTCGCGGCCCGTCACCAGCTGGAACGGGCGCGTCGAGATCTCCTGCCCCGCCGCCGCCACGCCGATGATGATGCTCTGCCCCCAGCCCTTGTGGCAGCACTCCAGCGCCTGCCGCATCGTGGTCGTGTTGCCGATGCACTCGAAGCTGTAGTCGGCGCCGCCATCGGTCAGCTGCACGATCGCATCGACCACGTTGTCGACCTCGCGCGGGTTGATGAAGTGCGTCATGCCGAAGCTGCGCGCCATCGCCTCGCGCGCCGGGTTCAGGTCGACGCCGATGATCTTGTCGGCCCCCACCATCTTCGCGCCCTGGATCACGTTCAGCCCGATCCCGCCCAGGCCGAACACGACCACGTTCGCACCCGCCTCCACCTTCGCGGTGAAGAGCACCGCGCCGACACCCGTCGTCACGCCGCAGCCGATGTAGCAGACCTTGTCGAACGGCGCGTCGCTGCGGATCTTCGCCAGCGCGATCTCCGGCACCACGATGTGGTTGCTGAAGGTCGATGTGCCCATGTAATGCAGGATCGGCTTGCCGTCGATCGAGAAGCGGCTCGTCGCGTCCGGCATCAGCCCCTTGCCCTGCGTGCCGCGGATCAGCTGGCACAGGTTGGTCTTGCGCGACAGGCAGAACTTGCACTGCCGGCACTCCGGCGTGTACAGCGGGATCACGTGGTCGTCGCGCTTCAGGCTCGTGACCCCCGGCCCGACCTCCAGCACCACGCCCGCGCCCTCGTGGCCGAGGATCGCCGGGAACAACCCTTCGGGATCGGCGCCCGACAGCGTGAACTCGTCGGTGTGGCAGATGCCGGTCGCCTTCACCTCCACCAGCACCTCGCCGGCGCGCGGCGCCGCCAGGTCGACCGTCTCGATGCTCAAGGGGTGGCCGGCCTTCCAGGCCACGGCGGCTTTCGTCTTCATCAGCAGCTCCTTGCGGGCACCGGGCGCGCAAATGGCGGGCATTGTGCGATGTGGCTGCCGGCGCGTCCGCCTGTCGTGTGGAAACACCGTCACCGGGGACGATTCTCGACACGGTGTGCGGAATGTCCCGACCCGTGGTGTATATTCCGCCGCACAGGTATACGCAAGACTGTGGTTGTGAGTGATCTTTTGCGACGCCGTGCTGGTTCCAGCCCGGTTCTGTTGAAATCCCCGAATAACGCTTGAGTGTCTCTGCATGCGTCGGCATGTGCTGCCGCATTACTACTGATAGAAATAGGAAACGTCCATGACGACGCAAACCGGTACCGTGAAGTGGTTCAACGAGAGCAAGGGCTACGGCTTCATCGCTCAAGACGCGGGCGGCGCTGACCTGTTCGCCCACTTCCGTGACATTCAAGGCAACGGCTTCAAGACGCTGCTGGAAAACCAGCGCGTTGAATTCGAAGTGAAGCAAGGCCAGAAGGGCCTGCAAGCCGCGAACATTCGCGTGCTGTGATGCAGCGCAGGGCGCAAGCCCTGCTGCAAGACGAACGCGGCCCCCGGGCCGCGTTTTCTTTTGGGGAAGTGCTTCCTACCGCTTGACCTGCGCCGTCTCGATCGCCAGCTTGTTGTCGACGCCGCTCACGCCCTTCACCGCCATCGCGATGCGCTCGGCCCGCTGGCGGGCGTCCTCGCTCGGTGCCGAGCCGTACAGCGCCACCTTGCCATCGTGCGTGTCGACGTTCACGCGCAGCGCGCTGAGGTCCGGATCCTTCGCGATGTCGGCCTTGATCGATGCCGTGATCGCCCCGTCGGCGATCGACTGACCGATCTGCGAGGTGCCGTCCTGGCTCGCCTGCGACGCATCGCGGGCCGCGGTCTTCACGTCGGCGACCGACTGCTTCGCGTTCTGCTTCACCTCGTTGGCCGCCTGCTCGGCCGTCGACACCGCCGAATCCAGTTTCTGCCCGACGGTGCGGTGGTCGCTCGAATCGCAACCCGCCGCCAGCGCGACGATCGGTGCGGTCACGCACAGGGTCCACAAGAGCTTGCTCATCTCGATTTCTCCTTCAGTGTGACGACTGTAGGTTCGCCCCCCGGCGCCCCCTGTCGGCGCCCCGCCTGATCGCCTGTCGGACAAGGTCGACATCGGCGCTACCATCAAACGGCATCCCCCAAAACCAACATATCCAGGAGACATCGCGATGCCCACCTCCCTCGAGAACCAGCAGATCCGCCTGGCCGCCCGCCCGGTCGGCCTGCCCACCGCCGACAACTGGCAGTTCACGACCGAGCCGGTCGCCGAGCCCGAGGCCGGCGGCGTGCTCGTGAAGACCCAGGCGCTGTCGCTCGACCCGGCGATGCGCGGCTGGATGAACGAGGGCAAGAGCTACATCCCGCCGGTCGGCATCGGCGAGGTGATGCGGGCCGGCGGCATCGGCAGCGTCGTCGCCTCGAAGAACCCGGCCTTCGCGGTCGGCGACACCGTCAGCGCCACGCTGGGCGTGCAGCAGTACTGCCTGATCCCCGAGGCCGGCATCCGCCGCCATGCGCTGTTCAAGATCGACCCGCGGCTGGGCACGCCGATGCAGTGGCTCAACGTGCTCGGCATGCCCGGCATGACGGCCTGGTTCGGCCTGATGGACGTGGGCCAGCCGAAGCCCGGCGAGACCATCGTCGTGTCGGGCGCGGCCGGCGCGGTCGGGCAGACCGTCGGCCAGCTCGCCAAGGTGAAGGGCCTGCGCACCGTCGGCATCGCCGGCGGCCCCGCCAAGTGCGAATGGGTCGTCAAGGAGCTGGGCTTCGACGCCTGCATCGACTACAAGGCCGGCGCGGTGAAGGACGGCCTGAAGCAGAACTGCCCGCAGGGCGTCGACATCTACTTCGACAACGTCGGCGGCGAGATCCTCGACACCGTGCTGACGCGCATCAACCGCCACGCCCGCATCGTGATCTGCGGCGCGATCAGCCAGTACAACAACACGACCCCGGTGAAAGGCCCCGCCAACTACCTGTCGCTGCTGGTCAAYCGCGCCCGCATGGAAGGCATSGTGGTRTTYGAYTACGCCGACCGCTACCCGGTCGCCATCGCCGAGCTGGGCGAGCTGCTGCAGGCCGGCCGCATCCGCAGCCGGGAAGACGTGGTCACCGGGCTGGAGAACTTCCCGCAGGCCTTGCTGAAGCTGTTCAGCGGCGAGAACTTCGGCAAGCTGGTGCTGCAGGTCGCTGGCTGAGCCCGGCTGGCCACGGACGGGCGTCCCTGCGGGCAAGTGCGCTGGACGCCTGCCGCATTCGGCACAACACTTGCCCTCCATGGCTGTTCCCGACGCGTCCCCCTCCGATTCGCCCGGCGAGCAGTTGCCGATCGAGACGGCGCGGGCACTGCTGGCCGCGAGTCCCGACGCGCTGCTGCAGCTCGACGCCGCCGGCCTCATCGCCTGGAGCAACGGCCGCCTCGAGGCCGCCTGCGGGCAGCCCCCCGGCGCATTGCAGGGGCGCGATGTGCGCCAGTTGCTCGGCCTGCCGCCGCAGGCTGCCCTGGCGGCCGCCGAACACCGCTGGACCACGCCCTCCGGCACGCAGCGCTGGCTGAGCCTGCAGACACCCGGCCCGCRGCTGCTGCTGGTGCAGGACATCACCGACGTGCGCGCGCTCGGCGACGAGGCGCGCCGGCTCGCCGAGCTGCTCGACATGGCGCAGGAATTCGGGCGCCTGGGCGTCTGGGAGCGTGACATCCCGTCCGGCGAAGGCCGCTGGGATCGCCACATGTTCCGCTTCTTCGGCCTGGACCCGGCCGGCGGCACGCCGAACTTCGCGCGCACCGCGCAGCACATCCACCCGGACGACCGGGTCGACCCGCGGATCTTCGAGTCGATGACCGAGCCCGGCCAGTACGCGCGGCGCTACCGCATCGTGATGCCCGACGGCGGGATCCGGCGCGTGCATTCGCAATGGGAGGTCWAGTCCCCCCCCGGCGGCGGCACGCCGACCCGCGCGATCGGCATCATGGTCGACGACACCGAGGCCTACGAGCTGGCCGAGTCGTTCAACGACACCAGCGCGCAGCTGAAGATCGCGGTCGACCTGGGCAACATCGCGATCTGGCGCCATGACCTGAAGCGCAACCGCATGTACTACAACGAGCGCGCGTACCAGGTGCTCGACATCACGCCGCGGCCCGAGGGCATGGCGCTGGAGGAGGTGCGGGCGCTGATCCACCCCGACGACCTGCCGCAGGTGCTGGCCACCTCGCAGGCCGCGCTGCGCTCGGACCGCCCGGTCGACATGGAAGCCCGCTACCGCCGCCCGGACGGCAGCTTCCGCTATGTGCTGACGCGCCGTGTGGTGCGCCGCGATGCCGAGGGCACGCCGATCGAGTTCGTCGGCGTCGCGCTCGACGTGACCGAGCAGGTCGAGCACACGCGGCGCGCGACCGAGATCGCGAAGCGGCTGGAGATCGCCGCCACGGCGGCGGGCCTGGGCATCTGGAGCCGCGACCCGCAGACCCGCCAGGCCGAGTGGAACGACGAGATGTTCCGCATCATCGGCCGGCCGAAGGAGGCGGGCGTGCCATCGGGCGCCGAGTGGATGGGCGAGGTCGTGCACCCGGACGACCGCGCCTTCATGGAGCGCGTGCGCGACGAGATCCGCGCAAGCGACGCGGTGTCGGTGGAGCACGAGTACCGCATCCGCCGCCCCGACGGCGAGGTGCGCTGGCTGGTGAACCGGGTGCGGCGCGAATTGCGCGATGGCCGGCCGATGCTGTTCGGCATCACGATCGACGTGACCGAGCGCGTGAAGACCGAAGCCGCGCTGCGCAGCGCGAACGAGCGCATCGGCCTGGCGGTGCGCAGCGTGGGCATCGGCACCTGGGAATGGCTGCCGCGCACCGACACCTCGGTGTGGGACGAGGCGATGTTCCGGCTGCGCGGCCTGGAGCCGTCGGACCACGTGCCGAACGAGGCCGAGCGCGCGGCGCTGGTGTGGCCCGAGGACCGCGAGCGGGTCGCGGCCGCGCTCGAGGAATCGGTGCGCAACCGCAGCAGCGCGGCCTATGAGTTCCGCGTCGTGTGGCCTGACGGTTCGGTGCACTGGCTGGCCTCGCGCTCGACGGCGGTGACGGATGCGAGCGGCCAGGTGCATCGCCACATGGGGGTGAACTGGGACATCACCGATGCGCGCAGCGCCGAGATCGCTCGCCAGGAGCGGGCCGTCGCGCAGCGCGAGAGTTCGGCCAAGTCGGAGTTCCTGGCGCGCATGAGCCACGAGCTGCGCACGCCGCTGAACGCGGTGCTGGGCTTCGCGCAGCTGCTGCAACTCGACGCGCGTGCGCTGAGTGCCGACCACAACCACAAGGTCGAGCACATCGCCGCGGCCGGCCGGCACCTGCTGTCGCTGATCAACGACGTGCTCGACCTGTCGAGCCTGGAGAGCGGCAACCTGCGGCTGGACCTGCAGCCGCTTGCGCTGCACGAGGTGGTGTACGAGACCTTGCCGCTGGTGGAGGCGCTGGCGCGCGAGCACGGCGTGACGCTGCATGCCGACCGGCTGCAGGCGACCGTGCGCGCCGACCGGATCCGGCTGCGCCAAGTGCTGATCAACCTGTTGACGAACGGGATCAAGTACAACCGGCCCCATGGACGCGTCACGCTGACCTGCACGGTCGATGCGACGCACGTGACGCTGCATGTGGCAGACACGGGTCGCGGGCTGCGGCCCGACCAGTTGCCGCAGCTGTTCGAGCCGTTCAACCGGCTCGGCATCGAGAACGAAGGCATCGACGGCACCGGCATCGGGCTGGCCGTCGTCAAGGCGCTCGTCGAGCGCATGGAAGGAACCGTCATGGCCAGCAGCCAACCGGGTACGGGATCGCAGTTCGATGTCCGCCTGCCGCGCGACGATGCACCGGCCGCGCCGCTGCCCGCCGGCGCGCGGCCTGCGGCGACAACGCCGGCGCGCGTTCCGGAACCGGCGCCGGGCGAGCGCCGCGGGCAGGTGCTCTACATCGAGGACAACCCGGTGAACGTGCTGCTGGTCGAGGAACTGGTCCGCGGCCAGGCAGGCCTGTCGATCGAATCGGCCGCAAGCGGAGAAGCCGGCGTCGAGCGGGCCCGCGAGCTGCAGCCCGACCTGGTGCTGATCGACATGCAGTTGCCCGATTTCGACGGCTTCGAAGTGCTGCGACGCCTGCGAGCGCAACCGGAGACCGCGCACATCCGATGTGTCGCGCTGTCGGCCAACGCGATGCCCGAAGACATCGCACGGGCTCGCCAGGCGGGCTTCGACGACTACTGGACCAAGCCGATCGACTTCACCGAGTTCCTTGGTGGGCTTGATCGGCTGTTTCCGCCTGCTTCTCCTGCGTGATCCTTCTTGCTGTGCGCGTGAGCGGAGCGGCCGGGGAGAGACTGTGGGGGCTCAGCTGGGTCGGTCGGCCCTGGCGGGCCGACTGCACGAAGAAGATCGGCTTCGGGGGTGCATCGGCAAACTCCCTCCACTCACTTCGTT
>NZ_JBFUCB010000096.1:0-14050 GCF_056405435.1 Rhizobacter sp. P1_G5
CCTATGAAGTGACACGTGGATGGTGTTCTCACCCTGTCGTCGGCGCAGTCGCGTCTTTGCGTTTGACCGTGCCGTTCTTGCGCTCAGGGCTCAATAGCACATCATCAAGCCGAACTTGTTGCGCTCGCAGGTGACGACGCGCGTGCGCGCGGCCGGCGCGGCGGGCTCGGCCGCCTTGCGCGGCGGCGTCGGCCTCGCCACGGGACGGGCGAYCGGCGCCGCGACGTTCACCGAGTCGTACGCCGTCTTCCAGGTCGCGAGCCGTTCGCGCGACAAGGCGGCCAGCTCGTCCTTCTGGTAGATGCGGACATGGTCGACGAGCATCGGCTCGGTGCCCGCTCCGGCTTCCAGGTTCAGCAGGAACGGCCACTGCTCGAAGACCTCGCGCGCACCGGTGGGCAGGTCGGTGCGCAGCACCGCCTTCACCGCCACGTCGTCGACGGCCCATCGGATCTTCACCGGATCCCATTCGAGCGAGAAGCGGTGGAAGCCGTCGCTCGAAGGCGCCAGTTCCACCGGCGCATGGAAGGCCGGCTCGTCGCCGATGCCCGGCGCATACAGGCCGAGGTTGAGGTCGGTCCCGTCCTTCTCGATCAACGCGATCTCGCCGGCTTCCAGCCAGTCGAGCGATGTCAGCGGTGCGCCTTGCAACGAGAGGCGCGCGGCACCGGCCGGCAACTTCACGCGCAGCTCGATGCGGCCGTAGACCATCGCACCCGCCGGCCGCACGCGCAGGCTGCTCGCAGGCGGCAGCAGCAGGCGGCCGTTGCCGTCGAGCTGCGGGCCCGCGCCGCCGGGGGCCTTGTGCACGCGCCAGCGTTTCTCGTCGACCCGCACCGTCGCCGCCGCATCGAACTCGTCGGCCCAGGCGAGCCGCCATGCGGCATCCCGCGTCTCGCGGGGCAGGGCCACCGCCGCCGGCGCCGCGGCCACCATGTCGCTGCCGGCATTCAGGAACTCGATGCGCCCGACCTCGAAGCGCACCGGCTCGTCCGACGGTTCGTTGGCCGTGACCTCCACGCTCGCGACGGCCGGCAGGGTCTGCGCGATGCTCGCGCCGTTGCCGGCGCAATAGGGCTCGGGCTCGAAGACCGCCAGCGGGATGTCGATGTCCATCGTGCCCCGCACCCGCTGCAGCAGCACCGGGTAGCAGCCGGTGTTCTGCAGCCTCGTGTCGGTGCCCTTGATGCGGATGCGAAGCACCTGTTCGGTCGGCGACACGAGCCGGATGCGCAGGTTGCGGAACGCCGAGAGGTCGACCGCCGCCCCGCCGCGGCCCGCCCCCACGTCCACCCCCAGCGTGCTCCACGCGCTGCCCTGCGCACGGCTCAGGCGGCCGGACACCCGCACCCCGCCGTCGTAGGCGCCGAGCGGGTCGGCCGCGACATCGCCGGGCTTCTCGGAGATCTGCAGCAGGCTCACCGGCGGGCGCGCGCGGCCGGCCGGGGCGGTCCGGAAATCGGCCCACACCACCGACGGTCCCGCCGACGGTACGTCAGCGCCCCAGGCCGGCACCGACAGCMACGCCGCGGCAAGCGCCGCCAGGTAGCACGCAGCGCACCTCATGTCGCGCTGACCGGCATGCACAGCTCGCAGCGCACGAACGGCGAACCGGGCGGCGGCGAGCCGGGTTCGCAGCGCTGGATGAAATGCCCTTCCGCGAGCTCGAACGGGGATGTGGGCAGCCATTCGGTGAGCAAGGTGTTCCAGCCACGCCCGATCTCGCTCGACGGGCCCTCGTAGCGCAGGCAGGCGGCCCAGTGCGCCGGCAGGCTCTTGCGCATGGCCCGCAGGCCGGGGTCCTGCCAGCCGGCGGGCAGCTCGACGCAGGCGTCCATGCGGCAATGCGCCGCGAGCGTGATGGCCGGGTCGTCGAGGCCGATGGACAGCATCGGCCGGTCCGACAAGCCCATGCTGTCGACCCAGGGCACGAAGCGCGCGTGCAGGATCTCCGAGCTGTGGCCGTAGTCGCCGCGCTCGCGCATGTAGAGGCATTCCCTCGCCTCGAAGTGCCTGAGTTCGACCCGGCAGCTCGTCGTGGACCGGCTGTCGTCGGCCGGCGTTCGCCAGTCGATCCACCCGCCCGCACGCCATCGGGACGGCGTCATGCCGAAATGCTCGCGGAAGGCGCGGGCGAAGGCTTCCGGCGAGGCGAAGCCGCAGTTGAGCGAGACGGCCGTGACCTTCTCGTTCGGGCAGTGGCGCAGCCGGCCGGCCGCCGTCTCGAGCCGGCGGCGGCGCACGAACTCCTTCGCCGTCTCGCCGCTCCACGCGAGGAAGAGCCGGTGGAAGTGAAACGGCGAGAACGCCGCGCAGTCGCTCAGCCGCTCCAGGCTCAGGTCCTTCGACAAGTGCGTCTCGACGTGGTCCAGCACCTGCTCCATGCGCCGCAGGTGGTGGCTGCGCAGCGAGGGCTGCTCACGCGGGCGCACGAGCGCCTTCAGCGGCCCGGCGCCGGCGGGCAGAAGGCCCTGCGCAAAACGGGGCGGCACGGCAGCGTCGGCGAGCAGGAGGTTCGTGTTCATCGGGCAACTCGTCGGTGGAGGCCAAGACTCAGCGCGCGTTGACCACGCGCCCTTCCGCATCGAACAGGTGGCAGCGGCCCGGTTCGGGCTCGAGCCAGACCACCTCGCCGGTCTTCAGCGGGCGGCTGCCGCTCGCGAGCTTGATGGCCGCGGGCTCGGCCAGGCCGGCCAGGCGCGTGTAAGCGATGTCGCAATCGCCCAGGTGCTCGACCTGATCGACCGTGGCCTGCAGGCCGCCGCCCGGCGGCGCGAAACCGAGGTGCTCCGGACGCACGCCCAGCGTTAGCTCTCGTGCGGTGCCGGGCAGGCCCTGGTCCGGCAGGAAGACGCTGCCGGCGTCGCCCAGCGAGAGGCGCAGGCCGCTGCCCTGCCGGCTGGCGATGCCGGGCAGGAAGCACATCTTCGGCGAACCGAGGAACCCGGCGACGAAGCGCGTGCGCGGGTGGTGGTACAGCTCCATCGGGGTGCCGACCTGCTCGATGCGGCCGGCATTGAAGACGGCAATGCGCGTTCCGAGCGTCATCGCCTCGACCTGGTCGTGCGTCACGTAGATCATCGTCGTGCCGAGTTCGCGATGCAGCCGGGCCAGCTCCATGCGCATCTGCACGCGCAGCGAGGCGTCGAGGTTGGACAGCGGCTCGTCGAACAGGAAGACCTTCGGATGCCGCACGATGGCCCGGCCGATGGCCACGCGCTGGCGCTGGCCGCCGGACAGCGCCTTCGGCTTGCGATCCAGCAGCGGCACGATCTGCAGCATCTCGGCGGCGCGCAGCACCGCCTGCTGCGCTTCGGCCTTGCCGAGGTTCGTGAACTTGAGCGCGAAGCCGATGTTCTCGGCCACCGTCATGTGCGGGTACAGCGCATAGTTCTGGAACACCATTGCGACGCCGCGGTCCACCGGTGGCAGGTCCTGCGACTCTTCGTCGCCGATGAAGATCTTCCCGGCGCTCACGTCTTCGAGACCGGCGATCGAGCGCAGCAGCGTGGTCTTGCCGCAGCCCGATGGCCCCACGAAGACCATGAACTCGCCGGAGTGGACGTGCAGGTCGATGCCGTGCAGCACGCGAGGGCCCTGGCCGTAGTGCTTCTCGATGCCTTGGAGGGTGAGATGAGTCATGTCAGTGTTGCTTCGCAGGGATGCCCCTCATCCCTTGACGGCGCCTGCGGACAGGCCCTCGATGAGGCGGCGTGAAGAGGCGGCGAACAGGATCAGCAGCGGCAGCACCGTGATGGCCGAGCCGGCGCTGATGGCGCCCCACGGCGTCTGGCCGGTGCCCTGCAGCGAGCGCAGCACGAGCGGCGCGGTGAACATCTCCTGCTGGCTCATCACGAGCAGCGCGCCGACGAAGTTGTTGTACGAACCGATGAAGGTCACCAGGCCCAGCGTGCCCATGGCCGGCCCGATGAGCGGCACGACGATGCGCCAGTAGATGCCGAACTCGCCGCAGCCGTCCATGCGCGCCGCCTCGACGAGCTCGCGCGGCAGCGCCGAGCCGATGTACTGGCGCATCATGAACACGCCGAAGGCCGAGCAGGCGCCGGGCACGATGAGGGCGCGCGTGCTGTTGAGCCAGTCGATCTCCTTCATCAGCAGCACGAAGGGGATCATGCCGACGAAGGCGGGCAGCAGCATGGTCGCCATCAGGCCGGCGAACAGCGTGTCGCGCCCCGGGAACTCGTACATCGCGAAGGCATAGCCGCCCAGCGAGCACAGGAACAGGTTGAGCGCAGTCGCCGCCACGGCGACCCACAGCGACAGGCCCAGGCTGTGCCAGAAGTGCGGGCGCAGCGCGACGAGCTGGTGGATGTTGTCGGCCAGCGCCGAGCCGAACCACAGCGGCGGCGGCATCGAGAGGATGTCGCTGTTGGTGTGCGTCGCGAAGACGAACATGAAGTAGAACGGCGCCAGCATGATGAGCGCGCCCGCCATCACGATGGCGTAGGGCAGCCACTCGGAAGGCTTGAGGCTGCGCAGCAGCCGCGCGCGCGTGCGGCTTGCGGGCGGCGCCTTGGCGACGGCCTGGGCGGTGAGTTGCGATGCGGTCATGGCCGGTCAATCCTTGCGCCCGAGGGTGCGGTTGTTGAGCCACGTGAGCGCGGCGATCACCATGAACATCAGCCAGGCGACAGCCGACGCGGTGCCGAAGTCGCCATCGTTGAGGCCGACCTTGTACATCTGCATGGCCACCGTCTCGGCCACCTGCCCGACCCCGCCGCTGCCGCCGGTGAGGATGAAGGGCTCCTCGAACAGCTGCAGGTTGCCGATGATGGTCAGCGTGACGGCCAGCAGCATCATCGGACGCAGCAAGGGCACCGTGATGTAGCGGAACTGCTGCCACAGCCCGGCACCGTCGATGGTCGCGGCTTCGTACAGGTCCTTCGGGATGGTCTGCAGCGCCGACAGGTAGAGCACGGTGTTCCAGCCGACGAAGCGCCACCAGACGATGAAGGACACGATGGGCCGCGTGTACTCCGGCCGTCCCCAGTCGACGTTCTGCACGGGAAACAGCCAGGCGAGCGGGTGCGCGCCGAACACCTCCAGGCGGCCCAGGCCGGTGAGCACCTGGTTGATGACGCCGAAGTCGCGCGAGAACAGCGACGAGAACACCAGCGTGATCGCCACGGTGTTGGTGATGTACGGCAGGAAGTACATCGCGATCACCGGGTTGCGCGCGCGGCGGAACTTCGTGTGGATGAAGAACGCGAGCGGCACCGCGATCAGGTGCTGCGGCAGCCCGGAGACGATGCCCAGCCAGAAGGTGTTGTACATCGCGCGCCAGAAGTCGCGCGCGTACAGCTCCGACCAGAACCGGCCCGAGAAGAAGTGCGACCAGGGCAGGTCATCGAACTGCAGGACGAAGGCGTAGTTGCCCAGGCCCTCCCACTTCATGCCCCCCAGGCCCGCGGTCAGCTCCCAGCGAAAGAACGACGCATACGCGGAGAACAGCAGCGGAAACAGGCCGAACGTCAGGAAGAGGATGAAGAACGGCGCGACGAACACGTAGGGCATGAAGCGCCACGGCTTGAGCCGGCGCCGCTTCGTCTTCTTCGCCGGTGCGCCGTTGAGGGCGGGGACTGCGGACATGGGGGGACTTCCGGTCTCGGTGGATCAGCGGCGAACGCGGCGTTCGATCGCCTTCTTCGCGTCGGCCAGCGCCGTCTTCACGTCCTTGTCCTGCTCCAGCACCTTGTCGAACTCGGCGCTCACGACCTCGGCGGCCACCGGGTCGAGCTTGTCCACTTCGGTGGCGGGAATCTTCGCGGCAGTGGCCTTCCAGGCCTGGCGCGCCTTCTGGCCGCCGAGGAAGTCCATCGGCTGGTCGACGAAYGGGTCGGTGGTGGCCTCGACCAGCGCCGGGAAGGCATCGAGTTCGCGGAAGGCGGCGATCTGCACTTCCTTGCTGGTCGTCATGAACTTCACGAAGTCCCAGGCGAGCTCCTTGTTCTTCGAGCCCTTGGGGATCGCGTAGAAGCTGCCGCCGTACGAGGCGTTCACGCCGCCGGGCAGGCCCGCCGAGCGCCAGTTGCCCTTGGAGTCCGGGGCGATCCAGTTCTTCAGGTGGCCGGCCAGCCACGAGCCCATCATCTCCGAGGCGATGGTGCCGCGCTTGAAGCCTTCGCTCCACTCGTTGCTCCAGGCGCCGACCTTCGCGTCGATGCCGGCCGCACGCGCCAGCTTGGCGGTCTCGAAGGCTTCGACGAAGCGCGGCGAATCGACGAGGGTCTTGCCCTTGGCGTCGAAGTAGATGCCTTCACCGTCCTTCAGGCCCGAGCGGATCATGATGTCCTTGATCGCCGCGGCATGCGGGATCAGGTAGGCGCCTGTCTTCGCCTTGAGCGCCTTGCCGGCGTCGATGAACGACGGCCACGACCTGGTGAGCTGGGCCTCGGTGACGCCGGCCTTGTCCATCAGGTCCTTGCGATAGAACAGCGCGCCCGGGCCGATGTCGGCCGGCATCGCGGCGAAGATGCCGCCGCGGCTGGTGGCCTGCGCCACCGTGAACCTGAAGAACTTGTCCTTGAACTGCAGCGCGTTGTAGGGCGGCTTGGACAGGTCTTCGACACCGCCGCCTTCGGCGAACTTGGCGACGAAGCCGATCTCGATGCCCATCACGTCGGGCAGGTTCGCGCCGGTGGCCAGCGCCGTGGTCATCGCGTTGTGGTGGTCGCCGTAGCCGAGCGCGACCAGCTTGATCTCGACCTCGGGGTGGATCTTCTTGTACAGCGGGATCGCCGCCTGCACCGAGCGGTCGAGGTCCTTGAACGATGCGACGGTCAGCACCGCCTGTGCCGAGGCAAGGCCGGTGGCCGATGCCAGCAGCGTGGCGAGACTGAGCCTGGTTGCGAATTTCACTTCATCTCCTGGTGGGGTCCGACGACGCGCCCGTCGCGTTCGTGACAACGCTCATGCAAGCGCTTGCACGGCAGTGTATGAAGTGTCTGTCGGAGCCGGCCCAGGGGGAACCCTGAACGGACCTAGCCGATCTTGCGATTTCGCGATGTGAGGCGCACCGGGATGGGGCGCTGTGCGTCAGCGTGTGACGGGAACCGCCTTGGTCGATTCGCGGACGATCAACTCCAGCTTCGCCATCGTCGCGCGCGGCGGCTTGCGGCCGTCGATGAGCGCCACGACGGCCCCCGCGGCCTCCCGGCCGAGGTCGCGCAGCGGCTGCCGCACCGAGGTCAGGGGCGGCAGCGAGAAGGAGGAATGGGACAGGTCGTCATAGCCCACGATGGACATGTCGTCCGGCACGCGCATCCCGCGCCGGTACAGCGCGAGCATCGCGCCATAGGCGGAGTCGTCGTTGGCGGCGAACACCGCACTGAACGGCAGGCCGCGGTCGAGCAGCATGTTCATCGCCGTCACGCCGCCCGTCTCCACGTAGCCGCCCGGCGCCACCAGCCGTTCGTCGAAGGGCAGCCCGGCCGCGACCAGCGTGTCGCGGTAGCCGCGCAGGCGCTCTTCGGCATCCTGGCGCCCGGGAGGGCCGGCGATGAAGGCGATGCGGCGATGGCCGAGCTCGACGAGGTGGCGCACCGCCTCGCAGGCGCCGGCGTAGTGGTCGAAGCACAGCGAATGCACCCGCATCGACGCCGACTGCCGCCCGAGCAGCACCGTGGGAACGCCTTGCGCATGGCGATCCAGCAGCTCGTCGTCCAGTTCGGCCACCAGCAGGATCACGCCGTCGACCCGGCGGCCCATCAGCGACATCAGCCGCTGTTCTTCCTCGACCTTGTTCCAGTGGCCGCTCACGAAGATGGCCTCGTAGTGGTGGCTGGCCAGGCCATCCTCGACGCCGCGCATCGCCTCGTTGAAGAACGAGCTGGAGATCTCCTGCGTCAGGACGCCGACGGTCATCGTGCGGCCCTTGGCGAGCCCGCGCGCGACCAGGTTGGGCCGGTAGTTCAGGCGCTTGATGCTGCTCTCGATCGCCGTGGCCTTCTCTTCGGCGACGACGTGGGTGCCGCTCAGGTAGCGCGACACCGTGCTCGTGGAAACCCCGGCCAGGCGCGCCACCTCTTCGAGCGTGACGCTGGTGTTTTCGATGGGCATGGCCCGATGATAGCGCTTGACTTCCTCGCGCGTGAAAGGAGAACGACCCCATGGATTGGGGTTTCACGCCCGGCAAACCCCCGGGGTTTCCCGCTAGTTTCCGTTGATTCGCAAGAACGGTCAGGCCCTCTCATTGCAAGCGCTTGCACGGAACGCTATCGTGCCGGCCATGAAGCCGAAAGACATCCCTCCCCCCACCCCCCTCCGCTCGGCGGCCCGCTGCGTCGGCGTCTTCGCCCTCACGGTGGCGACCTGGGCGAACGCGCAGGTCGCCACGGTGCGCATCGATCCGTCGCGCGCCGGCCCGGCCGTCAACCGGCAGGTGCTGTCGGGTTTCAACTTCGGCAACTGGATGTCGGTGACGGAATTCCGCGACGAGATCGCCAAGGTGCCGGCCGCGGCGCTGCGCTTTCCCGGCGGCAACATCGGCGACGAGCACGACATGGACGAGCCGACGCTGGACGCGTTCAAGTCGCTGCTGTCGCAGGTGGCCGGCGAACGAGAACTGCTGGTGCAGACACGCGTGTTCCAGGGCCGGCCCGACCGCCCCGCCGCCAACACGCCGCAGGACGCGGCCCGTGCCGTGCGCCTGGCCCGCGACCGCGGGCTGAACGTCAGGATCTGGGAGATCGGCAATGAGCCCGACCTCTTCAGCACCGTGCGGGGCGACACGAGCTGGACGGTCCAGCGCTATTGCGAGGTCTTCCGTGCGCAGGCCGCGGYCATCCGCCGCGAAGACCCGAAGGCCTTGATCGCCGGCCCCGCCGTCTCCGGTGCGCAGCCCGGCGCCCCGCTCTTCCTCGAGCGCTTCGTCGAGCTGTGCGGCGACGCCGTGGACGTGCTCACCTGGCACATCTACCCCACCGAAGGCGACGGTACCGAAGAGGCCGCGCTCGCCACGGTGGCCGACGTCGACCGCTCGATCGCGCGCTTCTCCGCCCTGTGGAAGGACCGCTCGCGCAACCCGCTCGGCCACGCCAGAAGCATCCGCTTCGGCGTGACGGAGTACGGCCTGTCGTGGCGCACCGACCGGCCGCGCTTCCTGTCCGACCAGGTGGGCGCGATGTGGGCCGCCGAATCGGCCCTGCGCATGGCGCAGCAAGGCGTGAACCTGGCCCACTACTTCGCCTACATCGGCACCGGCTTCCACGGGCTGCTGGACACCGGCGGCGTGCCGCGCCCGACCTACTACGGCTTCGGCCTGCTGGGCGAGCTGGACGGCACCTTCGTCGAAGCGGCGAGCAGCGACTCGATGCTGTGGACCCATGCGACGAAGAAGGGCTCGCAGCTCCAGCTCGTGCTGTTCAACACCCGCACGCAGGCCCAGCCGGTGCGCATCGACGGCCAGGCCGCGCTGACGCTCAAGGAGGCGCGTTTCTTCGACGCCGGCATCGCGGAAGAGGAGAAGCCGTTGCAGCCGCTCGCCGCGCAGGCGGGACGCACCATCACCCTGCCCGCCCGCTCGATGGCGATCGTCACGCTGGAGCTGGCACCATGAGCCCCGATCAACTCCTGCGCCGCCGCCTGCTCGCCGCTTCGGCCCTCGGCGTGGGCCTGCCGGCCTGCGGCAGTTCGCCGAAGGTGCCGTCGGCACTCGACGACGCGCTGGCTCTGCCGATCGTCGTCGACCGCGACGAGGACAACCGCCGCGGCATCTTCTTCGGCCTCTTCCGCGAGAGCGCGTTGCCCGACCTGCTGGCCGACGCGGAAGCCGACCTGCGCCGCCAGCCCGCGGCCGCGATGTGGTTCACCCGCTTCGGCGCGGCTTTCCCGGAATCGCAGATCCGCTACCTCGCGCAGCGCGGCGTGGCGGCGCAAGTGACCTGGGAGCCCTGGGGCTTCGACAACAGCCCCGTGGCGCTGGCCGACATCGTCGCCGGCAAGTGGGACGCGACCATCGACGCCTGGGCGCTAGGCGCGGCGCGCGTCGACCTCCCCTTCATGCTGCGCGTGGGCCATGAGTTCAATGGCGACTGGTATCCCTGGTGCCTGGTGAAGAACGGCCGCCAGCCCCAGCTCTTCGCGCGGGCCCACCGCCACATCGTCGAGCGCTTTCGCGCGGCGGGCGCGAACAAGGTGCGCTGGGTCTGGTGCTTCAACAACGACAGCACGCCCGCGGAAGCCTGGAACGACCCGCGCGCCGCCTACCCCGGCGACGAGTACGTCGACTGGATCGGCATCGACGGCTACAACTTCGGCACCAGCCAGAGCTGGTCGCACTGGACGCCCTTCAGCCAGGTCTTCGGCCGCGCGGTCGCGATGGCCCGCGAGATCGCGCCGTCCAAGCCCATCGTGCTGGCCGAACTCGGGTGCTCCGAAACCGGCGGCGACAAGGCCGCGTGGATCGAGCGCATGTTCAGCGACATCGAGACGCTGCCCAACGTCCGGGCCTTCACCTGGTTCGACATCATCAAGGAGACCAGCTGGGCGCTGACCTCCAGCAACGAGAGCTGGCTCGCCGCCCTGCACGGCCTTCGCCGCGCGTCGATTCGCGGGAATGGCAACGCGCTCCTGTCCATCACCACCACGAGGAAACCGGCATGAACACCAGAAGCGCCGCCAGCCATRCATGGCTCGCAGGAACGATCGTCACCGCGCTCGCGACGGGCTGCGCCATGGCGCCCGCGCCGAAGGCCGCCGCAATTGCAGGCAACGACGCCGCACGCGCACCGGCGGCCGCAGCCGCCGAACCGGCGGCCGACGGCAGCCGCCTCGTGCTCGCGACCATGAAGGCCGGCAGCGGGACCGATCAAGGCGCCTCCACCGACGGCTTCGCCTATGCCGAGAAGGCCGGCGACGCCTCCGTCGGCAAGCTGGCGGCGGCCAACGGGGTCGCCCGCGTGACCGGGGTGATCTGGCCGCAGAAGGGCAGCACCTGGGCCGGGGTCGGCTTCACCGTCGGCGTGGGCAGCGGCGGCAAGCCGATGGACGCCTCGGCCTACAAGACCCTGACGCTGCAGCTCGCCGCCAGCGCGCCGGGCGTGCTGCGCATCCGCGTGCTCGGCGACGAGAAGGCCATTCGCGACGCCGGCTGCTACCCGGTGGTGCTGCAGCCGGTCACGCCGGAACTGCGCGAGTACAGCATCCCGCTGGCCCGGTTCGCCTCCGAGTCGTACTGCGGTGCCAATGCGCGAACCATCGCGGTCACGCAGGGCGCCCTGTCGGCCGTGGAAGTGGCCGACGCCAAGGTGGGCGCCGGCAAGCGCGACGTCGACTTCCAGGTGGGCCGCATCACGCTGGGTCGCTGAGCGGCATTCGGGCCCGAGCCGTTTCAGGCTCGGGCCTGAAGGGGTGAAATCAGATCGAGAAGCCCAGCAGCGCCGCGACGCCGGCCTCCTTGTTGGGGCGCGAGAAACCGTCGCGCGTCAGCCGGCTCATCTTGATCGTCAGCGTGTCGGTCATGAACCACTTGTCGTACAGCGCGTTGATCTCGCCACTCGCGTAGAGCCGCATCAGGCTGCGGTCCACCGCCGCCAGCAAGGCCTTGTCACCCTTTCGGACCATCACCGCATAGGGCTCGACCGAGAGAGCCAGCGGGCTCACCTCGAGCGAATCGAGCGCCCGGTCGGCGGACACCAGGCCGAGCAGCAACGAGTCGTCCTGCGGGAAAGCCCGGGCCCGGCCTTCCTTCAGCGCCTTGTACGCGTCGGCATTGCTGGTGTAGGACTGGAACTGCGCACGCAGCTCTCCGTCGCCCAATTGCTTGAACAGCTTCTCCGAGGTGGTGCCCTTGATGAGCGCGATCGGCAGCCCGTTCAGGTCCTTCACCGCGTTGACGTGGATGCTCTTGGCGGTGAGAACGCGCATCGAGGCGACGAAGAACGAGTAGCTGAAATCGACCTTCTCCTGGCGTGCCCGGGTGTTGGTCGTCGACCCGCATTCGAGGTCGATCTCGCCGGCCTGCAGCTTCGGAATGCGCTCCGCGCCGCTGACGACCTTGAACTGCACCTTGAGCTCGCCGAGCTTCAGCTCGCGCTTGATCTCCTCGACGGCGTTCATGCACAGGTCGACCGAGTAGCCGACCGGTTGCTTCTGCTCGTTCAGGAACGAGAAGGGCCGGGCCGATTCGCGCACGCCGATGGTGATGGACCGGCTGTCGCGGATCCGGGCCATGGTGTCGCCGTGGGACTGTGACCACGCAGCGCCGCTGCAACCCAGCAGCAGCAGGCACAACGACACGCGGTGCTGAAATGAAGACATGACCTGGACTCCGCCCAAAGGCCCGAAGTCTGGCGGTCGCACCCGCGGAAAAAATGATCGCCTGTCGATCGATTCGTGATCGCGGAGATCGCGCAGCGATGCGTGAGGAATATCTCCGGCTTCGATGCCCTCGCCCGCTCCTCTCTACATTGCTTTTCGAGCCGAGTCATCACCGGGTCGCGATGGCGTGTCAGGGTATTCGCGGGAATATTCAATCCGGTATCGGCGCGCGCCGAGAAGCGATTGGACCGTGCAGCACCGCCTCCGTAGCATCGCCCCCCGCGATCTCGCCGATTGAGCGAGGCGCAACGGGCCCGTCAGCTCATGACGGCTGCTTTTCCACGGAGACAGGAGTTCACTGGTGAAGACATTTCTGAGATCGATTCGGTCGGCTGTTGCTGCCACCTTGCTCGCCGCTGCGTTCGGCGGTGCGCAGGCGCAGTCGGCGGGCTATTTGCTGGTTCATTTCACGGGCGAGTCTGCGCAAGGCGAGCAGACCTACATGTCGGTCAGCACCGACGGCATGCATTGGTCGGACCTGAACAACAGCCAGCCTGTGCTCATGTCGACCGTCGGCGAGAAAGGCGTGCGCGACCACACCATCGTGCGCTCACCCGATGGCTCCAAATACTGGATCCTCGCCACCGACCTGCGCATCGCCAGCGGCAAGGGCTGGGACGCCGCGATGCACCACGCCAGCACCAAGCTGGTCATCTGGGAATCCACGGACCTCGTGCACTGGTCCGAGCCGCGCCTGGTCGACGTCGCCGGCGCCATCCCGAACGCGGGTTGCGCCTGGGCACCCGAAGCCATCTGGGACCCGGCATCGAACGCCTACATCGTGTACTGGGCGACCATCTCGCCGCTCAACGGCGTCGACAAGCCGCGCATCTACTACGCGAAGACGACCGACTTCCRCAGCTTCACCGCGCCGCAGATGTACATCGACCGGCCCGGCACGCAAGGCATCATCGACACGCAGATCATCGAGGTCGCGGGCAACGTCGGCGGCTTCAAGTACGTGCGTGCCTCCGGAGACGGCCAGATCACGCTCGAAGGCAGCCAGTCGGTGCTGGGCGCGTGGACGACCATCGGCGACCTGTCGCAGATCGGCCTGACGGGCAGCATGGTCGAAGGCCCCATCCTCTTCAAGTTCAACAACGAGGCCAAGTGGGGCCTGTGGGTCGACCAGTACGCCGCCGGCAAGGGCTACCTGCCGCTGAGCTCGATCAACATGGGCAGCGCGCAGAACTGGCAGATCGCGTCGACAGGCTCGTACAACCTGGGTGCGGACCGCAAGCGGCATGGCGGCATCCTGAACCTGAGCGCGGCAGAGATGAGCCGCGTGAACGCGCAGTGGGGCGGCGCCACGCCCATCAACCGGCTGCAGTCCTCCAACTTTCCGGATCGGTACGTGCGGCATTCGAGCTTCACGGTGCGCATCGATCCGAACGTCTCGCCGCTGGATGATTCGAAGTTCCGGATCGTGAAGGGGCTGGCGAACAACGCGGGCTACGTGTCGTTCGCGTCGGTGAACTTCCCGGGCTACTACCTGCGGCACAAGGACTTCGTCTTCGAACTGGCGCCGTACGACGGATCGCCGCAGTTCGCCGCGGACGCCACGTTCAAGCAGGTGCCGGGGCTGGCCGACACGAGCGCCAGTTCGTTCCAGGCGTACAGCGACTCGACCCGCTACATCCGCCACTACGCCTATGTGCTGCGCCTGGACCTCGTCAAGAACCAGACCGACCGCAGCGATGCGACGTTTCAC
>NZ_JBFUCB010000097.1:0-14031 GCF_056405435.1 Rhizobacter sp. P1_G5
CGCCGGCGCCGAGCAGCAGCGACAGGCCGAGCACCGGCGACATCCCGCTGCGCTGCGCGAGCGCCGCGCTGGCCGTCTCCGGCAGCGCGGCCGCGGCCACCAGCGTCACGTTGACGTTCTCGTAGGTCAGGCCCTCGACGCTGCGCACCACGAGGTTCTTGACTGTCGGCACCAGCGTGGCCACGTTCGATTCGGCGCGGTGCTTGATGAACACCGACGCGCTCGACGGCTTCACATGCTCGGCTAGCGGGTCGTTGTTCGGCAGCACCACGTGCACGCGGGCCGACACCACGCCGTCGATGCTCGACAGCGTCTTCTCGAGCTCCTGCGACACGCCGTAGATGAAGCGCACGCGCTCCTCGGTCGGCGTCGAGATCAGGCCGTCCTTCTTGAACATGTCGCCCAGGTTGGCGCGGCGTTCGGCCGGCAGGCCGTTGGCGCGCAGCACCGCGAGCGCGCGGCCCATGTGGTCGGTCTCGACCGCGACGTTCCAGGTCTTGCCGTCGGGGCTGGCCTTGGCGGCGTCGAGGTTGGCCAGCAGCAGCACGCCCAGCATGTCGTTGGCGTCGGCCTCGGTCAGCTTGGTGTAGACGTCCTGCTTGCAGCCGGCGAGCGCCAGGGCGCAGGCGGCGAGCACGATCGCGCGCAGCAGGAAGGCCGGAGGGGTGGGGATCGACAGGGTGGTCAGCACGGTGGGCTCCTTCAGGACCGCGAGGTCACTGGTTCTTCAACAGGGTTTGCAGGCTCTTGTTCGAGCCCTGCGTGATCGAGGTGGCGATCTGCAGCTTCAGGTTCGTCACCGCGACGTTGCGGCTGACCGCCATCGACGCGGCGACCACCTCGGAGGCACCCATGCCGGGCGCCGCGGCGAGGAAGTTCTCGACCTGGCCTTCGACGCGCTGCAGGTCGCCCTGCTGGCGCTCGATCACGTGCTGAATCACGTTGCCCGGGTGGCTCACCGATGCGGCGGCATGGTCGGTGCTGCGCTGCATCAGCGACTGGAAGTTCTGCTGCATCTCGGGCGTGACGGCCGAGGGCACGGGTGCCACGCCGTGGCCGGCGCCTTGCGTCGCCTGCGAGGCCAGGGCCTGCAGCGCCTGCTCGGCGGGGTTCAGCGGGGCGACGGATGAAATCGGGTTGATCATGGTTCGTCCTCGGTGGAACGGGTCAGCAGGCCAGGCCCATCGGCGGCATCATCGACAGGTGGCTGCCGCCCTGGGAGTCGTTCGAGGCCTTGCGGATCTGGCGGCCGGAGGCCGATTCCAGCGCATCGACGATGCCGCGTGCCGCGGCGTCCGCCGGCAGCGCGATCGCCTCTTCGGCATAGGTTTCCCACAGGCCGTCCTGCTGCACGTACAGCGTGAACGACAGCATCGCCTTGATGACCGCGTTGGTCGGGTGCTTGTGCTCGGTGCGTTCCAGCAGCGAGCGGGCGCCGGTGAAGTCGCCGGCATGGATCAGGATGCGGGCCTCGGCCGCAGCGAGCTGCGGCAGGTTCGGATGCACCGCCGACAYCAGCTTCAGCACCGTGGCGACATCGTTGCGCGGCGCAATCTCGCTCGCGAGCGAGTAGACCGCGGCGAACAGATCGGTTTGCCACTTCGGCAGCTTGCGTGCGGACATGGTCGAATCCTTCAGGCCAGTTCAAAGAGTCTGGAAAGGTGGCATCGCCGACCCGATGCCCCGGGGGTGGAACAGCAGAAAAGGGCGGACGGTCGGTCCGCCATGAATGGCTTACTGCGCCGCCGACTTGAACGACTCGCCGGCCTTCTTCATGACGCTGTTCAGACCGTCGTTGATCGACGCCATCATGTTCATCTTGGCCATCGCCGAGCTGGCTTGCATCTGCATCTCGGTCATGGCTTGCGCGTCTTGCACGGCGCTGTTCAGCGACTGGCCCGTGGTGCTGACATCGCTCCCGCCGATCGAGTTCAGGGTGCTGCCCACCGAGTTGGAGGCGTTGTTGGCGACCGCGCTTGTGCCGGCCATGGTGGCGGCGTTGCTGGCAGCACCGGAGGCGGTGCTGGTGAGGTTCTTGCCAAGGCCCAGGGCGCCGGAGCTGGAGAAGAGGTTGAGCGGGTTCATGTCGTTTCCTTTCAGGGGTGCCTTGCAGGCGGGTTGCAACCACTTGGCAGGCTCCGTGTGGAGCCTGATCGAGAGCGGGTTACGTTGCTCTGTCGAATTCGGTCGATGCGATGGCCGAAGCCAGCGCGCGTTGAAGGGAGCCGTCCTGCGGCCACATGCGTGACAGCGCGGCGAAGATCGTGTCGGCGTCCTGTTCGCTGCCGTGCACCAGGCCGAGCGCCATCGCGGCGGCCAGCTTGCGGACGACCTCGATCTGCAGGGGCTGTGCATCCATGGGTGCAGTCCTCGAGAGATCAGGCGACGAGTTCGCGGCCGTGCGTCTTCTGCCAGGCCAACAGCACGATGCGGCGCGACGCGGCGAAGGCCTCGCTCACGAGCCCGGCGAAGTTCTTCTCCTCGAAGTCCGTCGCGCGCAGYTGCATCTGCTGGCTCAGCGTCTCGGCCTGCGCGAAGTACTTCGCGAGGCGGCGCGTCTTGTCGCCGGTGGTGTCGCCGTTCACGGTGGCCTGCAGCTTGTCGAAGTCGGCCAGCAGGTCGGCGGGCGGGGGGGCGAGATCGGTGCTCATCAACGGACTCCTTGGAGGGCGGTCTGACCGTTGGTCAGCACCGCATCGGGGGCGACGGTGAGCACCAGGTGCTTCACACCGTCACGGGTTTCCATCACCGACACGCCGTCGGTCGACAGGGATGACAGGACGGCCGGGCTCGGCGGCTGCGGCGTCGCAGGCTCCTCGAGCACCGCGTCGATGCGCTTGACGACCGGCGACAGGTCGGCGGTGACGCGATCGATCGCGGCCTGCGTCGCGGCGACGTCGTTGGCCTTCACCGCGTAGCTGAAGACGCCGGCGCCGCGGTAGGTGATCTGTGCGCCGGGCAGGCCGATCGCGCTGCGGATCGTCTCGGCGACATCGCTTGCCACCGACACGTGCTGCTGCAGCGGGAAGCCGGCGGGTGCGGCCTTCAGCGCGGCGTTCACCGCACGCAGCTGCTCGGCGTTGTCGAGCAGGCCGTCGATGCTCAGCGAGCCCTGGGCGATGCGCACCGACAGCCGGCCGGCAGCCACCCCGTCGATCGCCCGCTGCAGCGCGGCGCGGCTCATCTCCAGCGTCGGGGCCGGGGCCTCGTTGGCCCGCGACGTGGCCGAGACCAGCCAGCCGGCGGAGACCAGCGCGATGATCACTGCGAGCGCTCCGGGGACGGCACGGGCAGGGCGGGCCACCAGCCGTTGACGGACGGCAGCCAGGCTGCCCGACGGCGCGACGGCGCGGGTTGCGGCCAGCAGCGCGGCATCATCGGGCCAGTCGGCGCCGCTGGGGCCGGTGCAGACGCGGACACCGCTGAAGTCGACCGGGATGAAATCATCGAAGCGAAGCCGCTGCGGGCTGCCGTTCGACCACTGTGCCAGCGCGTCACCGTCGGCGCCGAGGCGCAGCGTGAGGGGCGGAAACTGCCAGTCAGCAATGGAAATGTCGCATTCATCTGCTTGTCCGATCGAATGGGTTCCTGGGCTCAGATCCAGATAGGCACCGGCATGCGTGCCGCTCAGGATGCGAAGGCGTTTGTGCGCCGGCGAAGTGCTCATGTCAGCGGGCTCCCTTGGTGTCGCAGCCGGTGGCCAGGCCCAGGGCCTGGGCCGCGCAGCCGGTCTTCGGCGCGGCGGTCTTGCTCGTCGCCTTGCCGTTCGTGTTCGCTGCCGTTCGCGTCGTCGACGAGGCGGTCGTGGCTGCCGTGGCGGTGGCCGGCGCGCTGCTGCCGGGCAGCAGTGCGGCACGCGGCGTCAGCAGCGGTTTCAGCGTCGGGATCACGTAGCCGGGCGACAGCGCGCCGTAGGTCGTCAGTGCGGCGACGGCGGTCGGGCCTGCGAAGCCGCGCTGCGTGCTGCCGGTGCGCGGCGTCGACGAGGACGACGGCGGCGGTGCGAGCGGCGTGGGGAATTCAGGCGCGGGCGCCGGCGCCGGTGTGGGTGCAGGCGCGGGTGCCGGCGTCGGCACGGTCGGCGTGGCCGCCGCACGGCCAACCCCGATCACCTTCGGCGTCAGCAGGAACAGCCGTTCGCTGCGGAAGCTCGTGTTCTCGTCGTGGCGGAACGCCGCGCCGAGCAGCGGGATGCGCGAGAGCCCCGGCAGGCCGCTGCGGCCCTTGCTGTTCGATTCGATCGAGATGCCGCCGATCAGCAGGCTCTCGCCTTCGCGCACCGTCGCTTCGGTGCTGATCTCGGTCTGCTTGATCACCGGCACCGAGTCGACGACCGTGCCTTCGAAGTTGCCGTCCTGGATCGACAGCGACAGCCGCACCTCGCGGTGGTCGGCGTAGGTGACGATCTGCGGCGTCACCTGCAGCGTGGTGCCGGCCTCGATGGTGAAGAGGTTGGCATCCAGGTTGCCGGCCACGCGCACCGAGGCGACGCGCTTGTCGGTCATCGTCGCGGTGCGGTTCACGGCCCCCAGCACCTTGGGGCGCGCCAGGATGTTGGCCTTGCCGGTGCCTTCGAGGGCGCGGATGCGGGCCAGCAGTTGCTTGCCGGCGTTGCCGACCAGCGTGGTGACGTTGYTGCCGGTCAGCGTGCTGGTGCCGGCGGTGCCGGGCTGCGCACCGGGCGAGCCGGGCGACACCGTCAGGCGGGTCACGCCGTCTTTCGTGAAGGTCCAGTCGACGCCGAGCGATTCGAAGGCGTCGCTGCTCACGTCGATGATCGAGGCCTCGATCTCGACCAGGTCCTGTGCGATGTCAAGCTGGCGGATCAGCGTCTCGTATTCGCGCATCCGGTCGGGCAGGCCGCGCACGATGATCGCGTTGGTGGCCTCCTCGGCCTGGAAGAACGGGCGCTCGGCCTCGGCAGGCGCCAGCGCGTCGCTGCTGCTCAATTGGTTGGCGCGCACCTCGTCGTCGCGCTTGTTCGCGTTGCTGCCGCCGCCGGTCTCGGGCAGCTTCAGGCCGTAGGTGGCCTGGGCGGCGCGGGCCTTGTCGGCGCGGCCGACCAGCCCGTTGACGGCACCCTTCAGGGCCTGGTTGCCGCCTGCGGCACCGGCGCCGGCGCCGTTGTTCGAGAACAGGTTGTTCAGCGTGCTGGCCAGGCCCGGCACCTTGGCGTTGYCGAACACGCGGTCGCCGGCCGTCGCGAAGCGCAGCGGGAACACCTGGATCGACTTGCCGACGCGGTCATGGCCATCGCGCTCCAGCTGCTCGAGCACCGTCGAGACGAGCTCGATGTGGCGCGGCGGGCCGTAGGCCAGCAGCGTCTGCTGGCGGTCGTCGAACTTGAGCGGGAAGCGCGCATCGCCCAGGCCCAGCGAGCCGAGCATCGAACGCACCTGCTGGCGGTCGTAGCCGCGCATGCGGAACACCCGGCTCTGCATCGCACGGGACGGGTAGACGAAGAGCGTCGTGCCGTCGAAGTACCAGATGACGCCGTAGGTGCGGGTCATCGCGTTCAGGAAGTCTTCGGGGCGGGTGTTGAAGTTCGCGTTCACCGAGCCGTCGACGCCGGAGTCGACGACCACCGGGATGCCCTGGCTCGCGGCGAAGTCCTGCAGCACGTCGGGCAGCTTCTTGCCGTCGGCGCGGTAGACGAAGCGCTTGCCCGAGAAAGGCGTCGCGTCGGCGGCAGCGGCGGGCTGCAGGGCGGCGAGTGCGGCGGCGGCAATCAGGGTGGTCAGGAATCGCACGGCTTGTGTCCGGTTTCGTTGGCTGTCTGTGCCGGTTCTCGGCGTCGACTGCATGGATGCAAGTGTGGGCGGCGTGCCGAGGCCGGAAGGGCCTGTACGCGAAGCCGTGGACAGTGCTGCGAAGGGCTGGCGGCGTCATTTTTTGAAAGCGGTTTCGAACGAACGTTCGCGCCGCGTGTCAACCCGATGAAAGCGAGGGGCCAGCGAGGTGAAAGCAATTGCGAGAACGGACATGCCGATGCCGCTTTTGTCGTGTAGCCTTGCGTGGCTTCGCGTTCACACATGAACCATCCGACCCAGCTCTCCAAGTACGCGATCAACCAGGTGATCGGTGAAGGCGCCATGGGCGTGGTCTACAAGGCCACCGACACGGTGCTGCGCCGCACCGTCGCGATCAAGACCCTGCGCCGCCCGCTGGTGGAGCAGGGCGGCGGGGGTGCACTGCTCGCCCGCTTTCGCAACGAGGCGCAGGCCGCGGCCCGCCTGATGCACCACAACATCGTTGCGGTGCACGACTATGGTGAGCACGAGTCCGAGCCGTACATCGTGATGGAGTACGTGCAGGGCTCCACGCTGAAGGAGCCGCTGCGCCGCGGCACCCGCTTCGACGATGCCGACATCGTCGGCCTGATGGCCCAGCTGCTCGACGGCCTGCACTATGCGCACGAGCAGGGCGTGTGGCACCGCGACATCAAGCCGGCCAACCTGTTGTGGACCAACGACGGGCGGCTGAAGATCGTCGACTTCGGCATTGCGCGCATCGCGACGATGGGCTTGTCGCAGGTCAGCTCGACGATCGGCACGCCCGGCCACATGGCGCCGGAGCAATACGCCGGCGAACAGGTCGACCGGCGCGTCGACATCTTCGCGGCCGGCGTGCTGCTCTACATGTTGCTGGCCGGGCGGCCGCCGTTCGTCGGCAGCAACGAGAACGTGATGTTCCAGACGCTGAGCAGCGAGCCGCTGCCGCCGTCGAGGGTGCATGGCAGCCACCGGCCGCAGTGGTTCGATCCGGTGGTCGCTCGCGCGATGGCGAAGCGTCCGGACGACCGCTTCGCGACGGCGCTGGAGTTCAAGCACGCGCTGATGGCGCAGGCAAGCCAGGCGCTCGGGCTGCCGCCGATCGCGGCGATGGTGGAGGCGGGCAGCTCGTTCATCGAGCTGCAATCGGCGGCGACGCAGCCCGACCCGCGGGCGAGCGACTGGCAGCGCGGCACCTTTGCGCTGGACACGCGGCCGATGCCGGCGCGGCCGGCGGCATCGACGCCATCGCAATGGCATTCAGAAACGCTGCAGATGCTGGAGTCGGAGCTGGCGCAATCGATCGGGCCGCTGGCGCGCGTGCTGGTGCAGCGCGCAGCGCGCTCGACGGGCGACCTGATGTCGCTGCGTCAATCGCTGGCCGAGCAGATCGACACCGAGGCGGGGCGCGACCAGTTCCTGCAGCGCACGCGCTCGCGGGCCAGCACGTTCGGCACGCTCGGCTCGGGTGGGGGCGCGGTCGTGGCGCGGCGGCGCGCTGCCGATGACACGCTGTTGGGCGACCAGGTGATGCGCGTGGCCGAGCTGGCGCTGACGCAGCATGTCGGGCCGGTGGCGCGGGTCATCGTGTCGCGCTCGGCCGCGCGTGCGTCATCGCGCGAGGAGTTCTTCCAGCTGCTGGCGCAGCATGTGGACGACGAGGACGAGCGCGAGGAACTGCTGCGCACGCTGGAGAGCAGTTCGGCGGGTCGCTGAAGGCTTCTTCTCTTCGCAATTCGAATGGGCATCGCCATTGAATTGCGATGGATCTGCGGTTGCAGCGCTCAGTGCAATGTCGGCCGCACCGCCCGCCTGCCACCCGTCTCCGACAACAGCGCATCGAATTCGTCCTCGACCGAATCCGCGAAGCCGTCGAAGGCGACCTCACCCCCATCGTCCGTCTCCTCGTCCCCATCGACGAACAAGGTCTCCAGCGCCTGCATGCCGACGGCATGACCCAGGTCCAGCGCGGCGACCGCGTCGCTCGGCTGCTCGATCCACTTCAGCGGGCTCAGCTGCAGCATGCCTTCGGACGACAGCCCGAGCATCCAGCCGTACTCGAGCATCACGGCCTGCTGCATCGCCATCATCTGCTCCACGCGCAAGCCCGCAAGCTCGCGCGCCAGCATCGGCAGCAGCACCTGCGGCCTCACCGTGGTACTCGCGCCGTCGTGCTGCATCTGCAGCCGGCACAGCAGGCCGCCGGGGCCCCAGAACGCCGAGCTGTCCTGCAACGCGGTGGCGCCGCCCTGCGGCAGCCCCATCAGCAGGGACATCTCGGAGAGGAACTCATTCGAAGAGGTGGTGGTGTTCACGGTGGCAGGGCGTGTGCTGGTGCTGATCGTGAAGCCAGTGTGCATGCCGCACGCAGGCGGTGCGCCCCCGTAACCGAACGGTCGTACGTCGACCCGAAGCCGGGGGGCAGGTAAGCTGCACGGGCACTTCACAACTGACACAGGTCACTTGCATGACGATCACGATCCGGCGCGCCTGCCCCGATGACGCTCCCGCCTATGCCCGCATCATGGGCGATCCGCAGGTGTTCCCGGGCTTGATGCAGATGCCGCATACCGATGCGCCTTCCTGGAAGGCGCGGCTCACCGACACCTGCGCGCCGGGCAAGACCGACCTGCCGCTGGTGGCCGAGTTGAATGGCGAGGTGGTGGGCACCGCAGGATTGCACCCGGTCGGGCCGCAGACGCGCCGGCGGCACGTGCTGGTGCTGGGCATCTCGGTCGCCCCGTCGGCGCAAGGCCAGGGCGTGGGCAGCGCGCTGATGGCCGCGATGTGCGATTACGCCGACAACTGGGTCGGCGCGCTGCGCCTGGAACTGCACGTCTACACCGACAACCTCGTCGCGCTGCGCCTCTATCGCAAGTTCGGCTTCGAGATCGAAGGCACCTTCAAGGGCTATGCGTTGCGCGACGGGCAGTATGTGGATTCGCACGCGATGGCGCGTTTCCACCCGAACCCACCGCGCATCGCGACCGGCTGACGGGCGCCTGTGCGACCATCTCGCCCTCGGCAACGCGGCAGCGACGGAAGGGCAGGACGTGAGCATGGTCAGAGGCAATCGATTCGTCGTGGCGGACATCGGGCAGGCGGCGATGCTTGCGTTGTGGGTGGCRCTGCCCGGGCTGGCGGCCGCGCAGTCAGTGACACCGTCGGTGGTGGAACCGGCGGTGACGTTCCCGGTGAAATCGGCGGCGGAGCTGGTCACGACGCCGCTGACGACGCCGCCAGCCGACGCCGAGCCGGCGCCCGACGGTGCGGCGCTGCGCTCGATCTGGGCCGACCCGCGCGCCGTGGCCCGCCTGTTCCGCGACGCCTGCGTGCAGACCGAGGGCCAGGCCGCTGCCGCGGTCGACTGGGCCCTGGCCCAGGGCTTCTTCCCGGTCGACCCGATGCGCGGCTCCACCGATGAACTGCTGGCCGGCGAGCCCGGCTCGGTGCTTGCTGCACCGGGCAGCGACAGCCGCGTGCTGCTGGTGGCCGCGCAAGGCTCGCGCTGCATGGTGTGGGCCGAGCGTGTGTCCGGACCGGGCCTGCGGCTGGCGCTTGTCGAGCTGACCGGCGAACTCGGCGGCAAGGGCGCCCGTGTGCAGCTGCAGGCGGAGCGCAACATCGAACGCTCGGGCGCCTGGCGCAGCCAGATGCAGTGGCGCTACCGGCGCGTCGGCGGCTCGCAGGATTTCGGCATCGGTTCGGTGACCACGCTGACGGCTGCGCCGGGCACGCAGGCGCTGCACTTCTCACCGTTGCCGCCGGCGACCGGCATCTCGCCCGACGGCGTGAAGCCATGACGCGCTGGCTGCGCCTGGTCGCCGCGGCGGGTTGTGCCGCGGTGCTGGGCGCGCAGGCACAGACCGAGGTCGCCTTCGACAGTCTCGATCGCCACGGCGGCCAGGCCGTGACGCTGAAGGCCTGGTGGTTCGGCGTCGACCGGCGGCAAGCCCCGGCGGTCGTGCTGCTGCAYGGCTGCAGCGGCCCGTACGACCACCGGGGCCGGCTCGGCGCGCGCATGCGCGAGTACGCGGAGCTCTTCAACCGCCAGGGCATGCACGCGCTGGTGGTGGATTCGCTGACGCCACGCGGCGAGACCGAGCTGTGCACGCAGCGCATCGGCACGCGACAGGTGACACAGGCGAATCGCCGGCTCGATGCGCTTGCATCGCTGCACTGGCTCGCGCAGCGGCCGGACGTCGATGCGCAGCGGCTGGGGCTCGTCGGCTGGTCGAACGGCGGCAGCACCGTGCTGTCGGCCACCAACCTGCGGCAGCGCGAGGTGCGCGAGGCGCCGCTGCGGCCGGCCTTCGCGGTGGCCTTCTACCCGGGCTGCGAGGCCGACCTGCGGCGCGGCTACCAGCCGTCGACGCCGCTGCTGCTGCTGGTGGGCGAGGCCGACGACTGGACGCCCGCGGCGCCCTGCCAGGCGCTTGCGGCCCAGGCCGCGGTCGACAGCGGCGCGGGCACGCCGGCCGTGCAGATCGAGGCCTATGCCGGCGCGTACCACGGCTTCGATTCGCATGCGCCGGTGCGCGTGCGCAAGGAGGTGCCGAACGGGCTGCATCCCGGCGAGGGCGTGCACGTCGGCGGCAACCCCGAGGCGCTGCGGCGCTCGCGGCAGCGCCTGCTGGAGTTCATCGCTCCGTGGATGAAATGACGACCCCTCGGCCGACGGGTACGTCGGCCGATCCCCCGAGGGGGATGCGGGCCGGCAAGGTCCACGAAGTGGGCCTCTCCGTGGCCCATGGCGGCCCGGCGCTCGGCCCGCTAGCGCGCCTCACATCAGCATCACGATGCCGTCGCGGCCGGCCGACTTTGCGCCGTAGAGCGCCATGTCGGCGCGCTTCAGCAGCCGGTCGAACGCGATGTCGGGCGGCGTGAGCTCGGCCAGGCACAGCGTCGCGATGCCCATGCTGACCGTGACGAATCCCGGTGGCGAATCGGCATGCGGGATCGCCATGTGGTGGATGGTCTGGCGGATGCGCTCGCAGCGGCGTTCGGCATCGGCCGCGCTGACGTCGGGCAGCAGGACCGCGAACTCCTCGCCGCCGATGCGGGCCGCGCATTCGCCGCCGCGCTCGAACGCGGCACCGATCGCCCGTGCGACGCGGGCCAGGCAGTCGTCGCCGGCCGCGTGTCCGTAGCGGTCGTTGAAGCGCTTGAAGTGGTCGATGTCGACCATCACCAGCGTCAGCGGGCGCTGTGAGCGCCAGGCGCGGCGCACCTCCTCCAGCTTGCGTTCGTCGAAGGCGCGGCGGTTCGCGAGGCCGGTGAGCGCGTCGCTGCGCGACTGGTGCAGCAGCTCGCGGCGGGCCTGTTCCAGCTGTGCAAGGTCGCGCCAGCGCGCGAGCGCGCCGAACAGCGGCTTCGCGATCAGCGCGATCTCGCGTTCCTCGACCGCTTGCGGCAGGTCCAGGCAGGCCAGCAACTGGCCGCTGTCGGCGGCGTCATGGCGGCACACCTGCAGCGATCCGGCGGCGCAGCCGTGCAGCAGCGCGCGCGATTCGTGGCAATCGCTGCTCTCGGTGCACCACTGCATCTGCCAGCCGTCGACCGGGAACAGCGGCGGCAGTTCGCTGCCCTCGGCCGGGCAGGGGCCAGCGCCACCGCCAAAGGTCCAGTTCCAGCGACGGCCCTCGCCACGCTCGGCCAAGGCGCAGGCGCGGGCCCCCAGCAGCTCGGCGATGTCGGCCAGCGCCATGCGCAGCGCCAGCGGATAGGCATCGGGCGGCAGGTAGATCAGCCGGGCCGACAGGCGCGAGGCCGATTCGAGCACCCGGTTCAGCCGCGTCAGGTCGGCGGTGCGCTGCTGCACGGCACCTTCGAGGCGATCGCGTTCGGCACCGAGCGTCTGCAGCGCACGGTCGCGTTCGCCGACGTAGCGCGCGATGCCTCGGTGCAGTTGCTGGAAGCTGTCGGCCACCAGGTCGATCTCGTCGCGCCAGCGGCGTGGCGGACGCGGCCATGCCGGCAGCGGTCCGAGTTCTTCGGGGTTCAGCAGGGCGGCCTGCCGGGCGACCAGGCGCAGGCCGAGGGAGATGTCGCGGTGGAGCATCCAGGCCACCAGCAGCCCGAGCAGCACGGCGGGCAGCACGACAGCGACCGCTGTCTTCGCGACGCTGCCGCGCACCTGCGCCGACAGGCCGCTGCGATCGAAGTCGAGCTCCAGCCGACCGAGGCCGGTGGGGTCGGCGCCTGTGGCTGCGATCGGGATCTCGACGCCGCGCAGCGCCGCCCGCGGCAGCACCCCCTGCAGCACGCCGTGCGCCGCACCGGGCAGGTCGGCCGGCGCGCCGGCCACGTAGGCGGTGCCCGACGGCGTGAGCAGCCGCACGTTCACCATGCGCGGATAGCGGGAGATCTGGTCGAGTTCCTGCTGGATCGCGTTGCCGTCCTGGCGCTGCAGCGCATCGGCCAGGCGAGGCAGCCGCGTGGCCGCGATGTCGCGTGCCATGGCCTGTTCGTCGGCGGCCTGGGTGCTGAACGCGAGCCAGGCGTGCAGTCCGAGCGACAGCGTCGAGCACAGCAGGCAACTCAATGCGATGGCGGCGAGGGTGCGCAACACCAGCGGGCGGAATGGCCGCGACGCCGGCAACGCCGGATGYGACGGCGCAGTGGGCAAGGCGGCGAGGGTGGACGACATGGTGATGCGAAGCGGTGGCGAAGCGATGGAGAAAGGAGATCGTGCCCGGCCTTTCGGCAAAGAATCCTGCGAGCTGTTGCGATGGCGCGTGACTTATTCCAGCGGTCGCGGACGCACCTCGTCGAGTTGACAGTTGTTGGCGATTGAGGGAACCCCACCGGGGGCAGAACGCCCCGGTACGCCTTGCAAAGCGCCAAGGGCTCCGCCCACAATGACCCTCATGAGAGCCTCATCGTCGCGACCGGACAGCGTGCCAGGCCCCCCCGCGGCCAAGGCGGTGTCGCACGGCGCCTGGCGGACGCTGCTGCGACGCGTGTCGGCGCTGAGCCCGCACGCCCAGCGCTGCGCCGCGGCCGATGCCACGCCGGACCCGGTTCTGCTGGTGGATGCGCGAGGCCGCATCGAGCATGCGAACGCTGCAGCCACGGCGTGCTTCGGCGGCCCCCTGCCGGGGCGCGAGGTTGCCGACGTGTTCAACGGCACGGTGCGCCGGAGCGACCGTGCGGCGTTGTGGCCGCAAGGCGATGCGCCGCAGCACGGCTTCGAATGCGAATCCCAGGACACGCAGCATCGGCGCCTCGTCGTCAGGGTGACGGTCCGGGCCGGGGTCTTCGGTGGACCGTCCGGTTGGACGATTGCCGTGCGCGACTGCACCGCCGAGCAACTGTTGCGGGAGCAGCTTGATGCAGCGCTGCGCCTGCTCAACCACGACCTGCGCGCCCCGCACTCCAACATCCTCGGCGTGCTCGAACTGTGGCGGCTGCGCCAGGGCACGATGAGCGAAACCGACCTGCTTTCGCAGGTGGAAAACAGCGCGGCCGCCGCGTTGTCGATGGCCGACAACTTCGTCAGCCATGTGCGGGCGCAGCAGGCGGAGCTGCGCTGCGAGCCGCTCGATCTGAACGAGGTGGCGGCCGACGCGGTCGACGATCTGTGGGAACGCGCCCGCGCTCGCCGGGTCACGATCCGCCGGCCGCAGGGTCCGCCGGTGCCGGTGCGCGTCGTGGGCGATGCGCCACTGCTGCAGCGGGCGATCGGCAACCTGCTGCGACATGCGCTCGGTCGCAGCCCCGGCGGGGCGAGCCTGCAGTGCGCCGTGGTCCGCAGCGGTACGGGCGTGGCCGTCGAAGTGACCGACCATGGCGCCACGCCGGATCCCGGCACGCCGTCAGGCGTGGCCGATCCGGGTACCGGCCATGCGAACGATGGCGTGCCGGTGCTGCCGGCCGACGATGACTACGCGCTGGGTTTCGTGTCGCTGGTGGCGCGTCGCCACGGCGGCGTGCTGCGCCAGCGCCGCGCCGCCACCCAGGGGCTGACGATGAGCCTGTACCTGCCCGGGGTTCACACCGACGGGGCGGCGGATTCGGAGCCCGCCGCGACCGAGTCGGATTCGTCGAGCGCTTCGAGCCGGTACCCCACGCCGTAGACGGCGCTGAGCCGGTAGCCGGACGGTGGCCTCAGGCCGAGCTTGTTGCGCAGGTTCGAGACATGCGTGTCCAGGCTTCGCGACCAGATCTCGGGGTTCACGCCCCACACCTTTTCGAGCAGGTGCTGTCTTGCCAGCAGCCGACCGTCGTTGTGGAACAGGAAATGCGACAGCTCGTACTC
>NZ_JBFUCB010000098.1:0-13992 GCF_056405435.1 Rhizobacter sp. P1_G5
GGTGCAGGCGCGCTCGCTGGCCACCGCGCGCTGCGAGCATGCGTGGCGCAGCCAGCGGCCGGCCAACGACTGGGCCGGCTTCGTCGTCAATTTCCGCGAGGTGCTGCGCGTCGGCCGCGAAGAAGCCCGGCTGCTGTCGGAGCAGACCGGCCTGTCGAAGTACGACGCGCTGATGGACCGCTACGAACCCGGCATGACCGGCGTCGAGGTCGACCGCGTCTTCGGCGACCTGCGGCAATGGCTGCCTGGCCTGATCGCCCAGGTGCGCGACCGCCAGTCGCGCGAGACCTGCCTCGAGCCGGTGGGCCCGTTCCCCGTCGAGCAGCAGCGCCGGCTGTGCGAGGCGGTGATGCACCTGCTGGATTTCGATTTCGAGGCCGGCCGGCTCGACACCAGCGCCCATCCGTTCTCCGGCGGCGTGCCCGAAGACGTGCGCCTGACCACCCGCTACCGCGAAGATGGCTTCCTGCAAAGCCTGATGGGCACCATCCACGAGACCGGCCACGGCCGCTACGAGCAGAACCGCCCGCGCAACTGGCTCGGCCAGCCGGTGTCCAGCGCACGCTCGATGGCCCTGCATGAGAGCCAGAGCCTGAGCTTCGAGATGCAGCTCGGCTGCAGCCGCGGCTTCACGCAGCTGCTGGCGCCGATGCTGGCCACGCATTTCGGCGCGCAAGCGGCCTTCGAGCCCGACAACCTGTACCGGCTGGTCACGCGCGTGAACCCGGGCTTCATCCGCGTCGACGCCGATGAGGTGACGTACCCGGCCCACGTGATCCTGCGCTACCGGATCGAGCGTGCGTTGATCGAAGGCGAGATCGAGCCGGAAGACATCCCCGGCCTGTGGGACGCCGGCATGATGGAACTGCTGGGCGTCGGCACCCGCGGCAACTTCACCAACGGCGCGCTGCAGGACGTGCACTGGCCGGACGGCCTGTTCGGCTACTTCCCGTGCTACACGCTGGGCGCGATGTACGCGGCGCAGTGGTTCGCAACCCTGCGCGGCCAGCACCCGGACCTGGATTCGCGCATCGCCGCCGGCGACCTGTCACCGGTGTTCGACTGGCTGCGCGAGAACGTGTGGCAGCAGGCGAGCCGCTGGACGACGGCCGAACTCGCGGTGCGCGCGAGTGGCGAGCCGCTGAACCCGCTGCACTTCCGCCGGCACCTCGAGAACCGCTACCTGGGCTGATCCGCCGGCGGGTCGGGCAGGGCGCCGCGGCGCGGCCGCACCATCGCATCGAGCAGCCGCTCCAGCGCGCCCGGCAGGTCGCGGCAGCGGCCGGTGTGCACCGGCGAGGTCTGGATCGCCGTGCTGCGCGGCGCGACCAGCCAGTCGAACCGCTCGCGCGGCAGCAGCCGGCCCAGCGCACCCGCCTCGGCACCGCCGCGGCAGATCGCGGGGATCGCGGCCAGCGAGGCGCGAATGGCGGCCAGGTCCAGGCCCGGGTCCAGCGCCAGCAGGCGGGCCTCGTCGACCTCGATGCCGGCCTGCAGGAAGCCCGAGGGCGCGCACGAGACGATCGCCCCGACGTTGATGAACTCGCCGCGCTCGACCCGCGGCACCACGCGCACGATCGCGTAGTCGTAGGTGCAGAGATCAGCGGAGCTGGGAGCGGGCACGGATCGCCTCCTCGACAAAGACATGCGACGCCGCCAGCCGGCGCGTCAGGTAATCGGCATAGGCCTGGCGGTGCGCGGCATGGTCGGCGAAGACCTCGGGCTCGCCGAGCCACGCATCGGGGATCAGCGCGACGATGTCGGCGATGGCCTGCGGCGTGATCGCCTCGCGCATGCGCGCATCGGCCTCGGGCAGCGCAGCGGCGAACGGCAGCAGCACATGGTCGCGCACCAGTGCGAACGGGCTGGCGGCGCGGTCGAGGTGGCCATCCCACGCGTGGTGGAAATACAGCGCCGCGCCATGGTCGATCAGCCACAGCCGGCGGTGCCACATCAGCAGGTTGCTGTTGCGCGGCGTGCGGTCGACGTTGGTGACGAAGGCGTCGTGCCAGACGATGGCCGACGCGATGTCGGCGGCCGGCTGGTCGGCCAGCGGGTCGAAGGTGACCGAGCCGGGCAGGTAGTCGAGTGCGAGGTTCAGGCCGGCGCTGGCGCGGATCAGGTCCTGGATCTCGGGGTCGGGCTCGGTGCGGGCGAGTTCGGCCTCGAGCTCGACCAGCACGATCTCGGGCACCGCGAGGCCGGCCGCGCGCGCCAGCTCGCCGCACACCAGCTCGGCGATCAGCGCCTTCGGGCCCTGGCCGGCGCCGCGGAACTTGAGCACGTACAGGCCCTGGTCATCGGCCTCGATGATCGCGGGCAGCGAGCCGCCTTCGCGCAAGGGCGTGACGTAGCGGTGGGCGCAGACGGTGCGCAGGGGGGGGCGGGGCATCGGCGGATTGTCGCCTCAACCCGGGTTCAGGCCCCGCCGTAGCGCTCGGTGCGGATCGTCGAGGCGTCGATGCCGGCCGCACGCAAGCCCGAGGCGATGGCCTCGACGAACGGCGTCGCGCCGCAGACGAAGGTCGCCGCGGGCGGATGGCCCCAGCCGGCCAGCGCTTCGCGCAGCAGCACATCGTCCAGCCGGCGATCGAGGTCGCCGGGCCGGCGGCGCGGCTCGCGCGTCGTGATGAAGACCAGCCGCAGCGATGGATCGGCGCCTGCCATCGCGGCCAGCTCGTCGGCGCAGATCAACTCCTCGTGCCGGCGTGCCGAGTACAGCAGCAGCGTCGGCAGGCCGCGGCCGGCCTGGTGCCGCAACCGCAGCATCGCCAGCAGCGGCACGACGCCCGAGCCGCCGCCCACCAGCAGCAAGGGGCCGCCATCGGCCGGCTGCCACACGAAGTGCCCGCCGATCGGGCCGCGCGCTTCGAGCGCGTCGCCGGCCTGGGCCGCTTCGTGGAACCAGGGCGAGACCTCGCCGTCGTCGAGTCGCTCGACCATCAGCTCGACCCGCGCCGCACCCGGCGCCGACGCGATCGAGTAGCTGCGCTGCGCCTGGTAGCCATCGGGTGCCGTCAGCCGCAGGTCCAGGTGCTGGCCGGCGTGCTGCGCGGCCAGCTGCAGGCGCAGGAACACGCTGGCCACCCGCGGCGTGCGGGGTCGGACCTCGTCGATCACCACCTCGCTCCAGTCCATCACGGATCGTTCGTGTAGCGCTGCTCGCGCCACGGGTCGCCACGCATGTGATAGCCGCGCAGCTCCCAGAATCCGGCCTCGTCGCGCGCGGTGAAGCGCAGGCCCTTGACCCACTTCGCGCTCTTCCAGAAATACAGGTGCGGCACCAGCAGCCGTGCCGGGCCGCCGTGCTCGGGCGCAAGCGGAGCGCCGCCGAAGCGCGTCGCGACCATCGCCTGCCCGTTGGCGAGGTCGGCCATCGGCACGTTGGTGTCGTAGTCGTCGAACGAGCGCGCCAGCACCCAGGGCGTGGGTGCCTCGATGCCGGCGGCGCGCAGCAGGTCGTCGACGGTGACGCCCTGCCATTCGGTGTCGAACTTCGACCAGGTGGTCACGCAGTGGATGTCGCCGCGCCAGGTGGTCTGGGGCAGCGCGTTGAACTCGTCCCACGACCAGCTGGCCAGCGGGCGCGGGCCATCGTGCAGCGTGAAGCGCCAGTCGGCCAGCGGCACGTCGGGCGTCGGGCCGTACGACAGCACCGGGAAGTCATCGGTGAGGTGCTGGCCGGGCGGCAGCCGCTTCGCCACGTCGGTGGCCGGGCGGCGGCCGAAGAATCCGCGGGTTGCCATGTGAATCTCCTTGTTGCCTACAAGCCTCGCACGTCCGACTCGACGCGTGCAAGTTCCGCGCCGATCTCGTCGAGCGCCGCGCCCAGGTCGCCGCTCGTGCCGGTGTGCACGCTGTCGGCCAGTGCCATCGACAGCGCGGCCAGGCGCTCGGCACCGAGCTGCCGCCCCGAGGTGGCCAGCGCATGCGCGGCGCGCTTCAGCTCGGTCCACTGCACCGGTTCGGCGGCCGCCGCGCGCATCTGCTGCATCAGCCGCGGCGCCTCGCCGAGGAAGGTCGAGGTGACCGAATGCAGCAGGTCGTGCATGCCCGGCCGCTGCCGGGCCCTCAGTTCGGCCAGCGCCTGCGGCGCCAGGCGCGGCGGCGCGCTGAGCCAGCGCTGCAGCACGTGCTCGATCACGTCGCGGGTGAAGGGCTTGGCGATGTAGTCGTTCATGCCGGCCGCGAGGCAGTCGTCGCGGTCGCCGGCCATCGCATTGGCGGTCAGCGCGATGATCGGCAGCTCGCGCTCGCCCTGGGCCCGGATGCGGCGGGTTGCCTCCAGCCCGTCGATGCCCGGCATCTGGCAGTCCATCAGCACGGCGTCGTAGACGCGCTCGCGGCAGCGTGCGATGGCCTGCAGGCCGTCGGTCGCGCGGTCGACCTGCAGGTTCAGCGATTCGAGCATCGCCGCCGCCACCTCCATGTTCACCGGGTTGTCTTCGGCCAGCAGCACACGCCGGCCGGACAGCGGCGCGCTGCCGGCGCCCGGTGCGACCGGCCGCTCGCGCGACACGGGCACGCCCTGCGCCGCGGCGAACGGGATGCGCACGAAGAAGGTGGAGCCGTGCCCCTTGACGCTGTCGACCGCGATCGTCCCGCCCATCAGSGTGACGAGTTGCCGCGTGATCGCCAGCCCCAACCCGGTGCCGCCGTAGCGGCGGGTCATCGAGCCGTCGGCCTGCGTGAAGGGCTGGAAGAGCAGGGCGCGCGCCGCATCGTCCATGCCGATGCCGGTGTCGCTCACGCAGAACTCGATGCGCGGCCCGGGCGCCCCGCCGGCATCGAGTGCGCCGAGTTTCAGCTCGATCTCGCCCTGTTCGGTGAACTTGACCGCATTGCTCAGCAGGTTGGCGAGCACCTGGCGCAGCCGCATCGGGTCGCCGCGCACCAGCTGCGGCACGCCATGGCCGATCTCGACGGACAGCGCCACGCCCTTGCGGCGGGTCGCCGCAGCATGCAGCCCGAGCTCGTCGTGCACCAGCGCGGACAGGTCGAAATCGATTGCCTCGAGCTCGACCTTGCCGGCCTCGATCTTGGACACGTCGAGGATGTCGTTGATCAGGTGCAGCATCGTCTCGCCGGAGCCGTAGGCGGCGGTCGCGAGGTCGCGCTGGCGGGCGGTCAGCTCGGTCTGCAGCAGCAGCTCGGTCATGCCGAGCACGCCGTTCATCGGCGTGCGGATCTCGTGGCTCATGTTGGCCAGGAAGGCGGATTTCGCGCGGCTCGCGCTTTCAGCGGTGGAGCGGGCGCGCTCGAGCTCGCTCAGCATCTGGTCGCGCCGCTCCAGCAGGCGATAGACCGACAGCGTGAGCCACAGCAGCAGGGCGTTCATCGCGAGCGCGACCGACACGACCAGCCAGTTGGTGCGGCGCCAGTGCGCCAGCACGACGGTCTCGGTGGCGATGATGCTGACCACCATCGGGTAGGCCTGCGACACGGCCGGTGCGACGATGCGCAGCCGCGAATCGCTCGGGTCGGTGGGGCGCGGGTCGTTGAAGAGGGCGGTGCCGCCGGCCTGCGCGCCCTCGGCCAGCGCGCGCAGCGACCCGCTGCCCTTGATGACCTGGCCCATGAAATCCTCGCGCGGCGGGTGGCGCGCCAGCAACGTGGCGTCGCCGCGCAGCAGCGCCAGCGAGACGTCGCCCTGCTCGAAGTTCATCGAGCGGTAGAAGCGCTCGAAATACTCGCTCTCGATGCCGACCTGGGCGATGCCGATCATCCGGCCCTGCGGATTGCGCAGCTTGCGCACGAGATAGAAGGTCCATCGGCCGTTGCCGCGGTTCTTGACCGGCTCGGACAGGAACACCTCCAGCGACGGGTTGGACAGGTGGGTCTTCAGGTAGTCGCGGTCGGACACGTTGATGTCGGGCGGCGGGTAGCCGCGCGAGAAATTGACGATGTCGCCCGCGGTGGTCGCGATCGAGATCACGTCGATCTGCGGCAGGTCTTTCTGGCGCTCGCGCATCATGTCGAACACCGATTGCCGGCCGGCGATGCGGCGCAGCGCGACCTCGTCGATCGGCTCGGACTTGTTGATCTCGTCGATCACGCGGCCGAGCACGGCGTCGGCCGCGGCGAGCGTCTGGTCGGCATGGCGCACGGCCAGCGTCGAGAGCTTGGAGAGAAACAGCCGCCAGTCGTCGAGGGCGTCCTGGCGGCTGCGCCAGCTGATGAAACCTGCCGCCGAGAGCGTCAGCACCATCACCAGCAGCCCCACGACCAGCACCGACTGGCTGCGGCGCAGGCCGGGCCGGCGCGGGGCGAGGGTGCTCGCTCCCGAGCCTGCCACTGCATGCGGAACTGCCGGACCCGCCAGATGCCCCTTCCTCATCAGCGGATGATGCCGCGTTTTGGCATCGGCGGACGCTGGGGATTCAGCCGATCAATGGTGTGAGCGCATGGGTCACGCGGTTCATCTGCTCCTCGGTGAGCAGGCCGGAGAGCAGCTGGAAGAAGCGGGGCTGCTCGATGCCGGAGACGATGTACTGCCAGCGGTAGGCCCGCAGCATCACGGCGCGCAGCTGATCCAGTTGCTCCGGCGAGCGCGGGCCGAGCCGGTGAATGAAGTACCGGACGTCGGATTCGCTCTGTGCACGCAGCAGCCCGTCGACGGCGAGCATCAGCGCGATCAGGTCGTCGACCGCCGCATCGCGCTGGGCCGGCGTCAGCCTGGCGTCTTCCCGGTGCCATTCGATCTCGTCGAGCACCGCGTGCTGGGATTCCTCTTTCCAGTGGAAGCGGAACACGTCCCGGAACAGTTCGGACAGCTCAGGATCGGGGTGGATGCTGCGCTGGTAGTGCGTCTGCGTGAAGAGTTCGATGTGGCAGGTCAGCGCCAGGACTGCCCAGGTCGATTTGCTGAGCACCAGGCGGGCGACCGGGTCGGCCTCGGGCACGAACTGGTAGCCGGGCGCCATGCCGGCGGCCATCAGGTGCTCGAGCCGCCGGAACAGCGCCTGGTGCTTCAGCTCTTCGTCGCTGAAGCGGATCAGCGCCTCGAGGGCGATCTGGTCGCCGAACCAGTACTCGCGGCTCACGTCCAGCAGCTTGGCATTGATGAAGCGCTCGACCATGCCGAACATGTTGGCGTAGGTGCGGCCCTGGATCTGGCTGAGCAGGCGTTTCTCGCTGGCGCTGTAGCCCTGCAGCCGGTCGAGCTGCGTCAGCCCGTCGGGCAGGAATTTCTGGTCGAAATCGAAGCTGCGGCTGCGGATGACGTCGCGGTCGATCTCCCAGCGCACGCGTTTCGAGAGCTCGATGCAGCGGGCATAGCGGACGGTGGTTTCGGGATCGGTAACGTCGAGACCGGTGGTTTCAGTGCTCATGATCAGTCCTCCTGAATGTGTGTGCGGATCGGTGGAGCACTGGCGACCCTAGCCACCACAAGAGGAGAAATTGTGCAGTTCACCCTGTTCGCAGCAGGCCCGGCGCACTGCACACGCCACTGCAAACGATGCCAGGCAGAGCACGCAGCGCGCGACGGCGCTGCGGCTGCTGCCGGGCCAGGCTCAGGCCGTGCCCGCGCCGGCCGCGCGTTGCGGCAGGGTGGGACCGGTCTTCGGTCGTCGCCGGCCGACGCGCGTTCGCATCACAGGTGTCGAGAGCGGCGCCCTGACGGCCGCGGCTGCGATCTGGATCGGCTGTGCGAGCCACGCGGGTGGCTGCCAGTCCCCGAACCAGGCGGGTGCGGGCTGTGCGGTCGCACGCGGCGTCAACTGCTCGTCGACGATGCGCCCGAGCTTCATCAGCAAGGCGCGCGCGTAGTCGGCCTCGTCGGCAACGAGGTGCTGCAGTTCGTCCCGGATCTGCATCACCTGCAGCCGCAACTGCTGCACCGGCGCGACATGGGCGTGGCGTTCGATCGCCTCGAGGTGCTCATGGGTCAATCGAGTCATGGATGGGGGCCCTCCGGGTTGGATTGGTTGGGTGGGTTGGCAACACGCTATTACCTTTCAGTGCTTGCGGCGCGGACGCGGCCGTGGCAGCAGTGTCCGGTCCGGCGTGCCAGGGGCGTTCGATCCATGCGAATGGGCGATGGGGAATGCGAAGCTGCCGGGGTGGAGCCCGGGGCCCCGGCTCGGACCGGTGGCCGGTTCAGGGTCTTCGCGGCGACTGCCAGGCTCGGCGATGCGCGACCAGGAGAGGCATCTCGGCCCAGAGGGGCGGAACGGACAAGGCAAGGAGTAGCAAGGCCAGCGGCACCACGCAGATGAAGCCCACGAGCTTGAAGCCCGACGCGCCGATCACGCCGCCCAGCACGAACATGAGGATCAGGCCGGCCGAGCGCTTCATCCGTGCCTTTTCATGCCGAACGAATTGAACTGACGGGGTGTGGCGGGCGTTCCAATAGATCAGCTTGCCCAGTTCCATCCCGAAGTCCGTGATGTTGCCGGTCATGTGCGTGGTGCGGATGCTGCCGCCTGATGTCTTGGAGCCCACCGCGTTCTGGAGGCCCATGATGAATGAGAGCAGCAGCACCGTCACCGGCACCGCAAATGGCGTTGGCCATGTGAGCGTGATGGCGCCCATGATCCCGAAGGGGAACATCAAGGCGGCTTCCAGGAGCAGCGGCAGCGCGTAGATGGCACGCAGCCGGTTCTGGCGGCCCCAGTTGACGAGGACCGCGCACACGGCGGCGCCGATGACGAATGCGCTGATGGCGCCGAGCGCGCTCAGGAAAAGTGCGCCGTTCCCGAGGACTGCGCTGTCGGCGAGCTGYGACGCGAAGCCGGTCATGTGCGACGTATACGTGTGCAGGACCAGGAAGCCCCCGGCGTTCACAGCGCCGGCATTGAAGGCCAGGAGCAGCCCGAGGGTCCAGTTCGTCGAGCGCGAGCGGTGACGGTAGGTGATCAGCTGGAGTCGGCGCATGACGACGCAGGTTACTGCATCGAATGTCGATGGCGGGGCTCGACGGCGGACGCCCAACGGCTGTCTCCCGGTCTCGATAAGCGCGACAATGTATATTATGTCAAATTACTGATGAGGCCCGCCCGTCGGCGGTTGGTTCGAGAAGGTTGGTTGCCGGATGGAAACCTAGCCCTTCTTTCGGCGGTAACGCGCAACTCCCGGCGAAAACCGCAGGTCTGCGGCTGCGCCCCGATGATCTTGGCATCGCTGCGGCCGTACGATGCTGAACACTCCCTACGCAACGTTCGTCCGGACCGAAAGGCGCCACCACGGATGAACGGTTTCCTGTCGCAACTCCGCGACAAGACTTCATTGCTCCGTCTCCCGCCTATCGGGCGTGGATGGGCGGAAACTGGTCACCAACTCCTGTCGAATTACTCGGAGGTAGGCCTCATCCCAGACGACGACATGAGGGATGTAGCCGTGGTGCTCGATGGTGCGCAGGTGCTCGGCGCACGGTAGCCCGCGTCGGCGCACAGATGCTTGTTTCGCCGATGCGGCGGATCCTTGCGTTTGACAGCGATGGCGCCGAGCACATCGTCAAGCCGCTTGCAGTCATGAACGTTAGCCCCGGTCACGACGAGCGACAACGGGACGCCACGACCGTCCACCAGCAGGTGGCGCTTGCTGCCTCTTTTCCCCCGATCCGTTGGATTCGGGCCGACGGCTTCTTGGGCCAGCGGCGCCTTCATCATCGCGCCGTCGATGCCCTGCCAGCGCCAGGCGATGCCTTCCATCTGGTCATGCTCGGCCAGGCCGGCTTTCCACAAAGCCTCGAAGAAGCCCGCTGCCTCCCACTCGAGGAAGCGCTTGTGGATGGCGCTTGCGCTGCCGAAGCGCTCCTTGGGCAGAGCCTTCCACTGGCAGCCCGTGCGCAGCACGCAGACGATGGCCTCGAACACCAGCCGCGCCGGCTTCGGCGGCCGGCCCGCTCCCGGCTTGCGAACATAGATTCGGTCAGCCGCTGAGCGCAGCGGAATCAGCGGTTCGACCCGCTGCCAGAACTCGTCAGTCACCACCCACGATTCGACGCGCTTGCCCAAGGTCTCGGTCCTTCGCCGTGCTCGCCGCGGCTCGGATCGGATCGGATCGGCATTCTGCCTATTTACGGATAAGTTCTTAGGCTTGGAGCCCCGAAGCTCATCCATCAACATAGGGATTCCTAAATGCCAGCAGTGGCCAATCATTGGGGCCTTCAAAGCGCCGACGACAACGAACGCATCAGGATCCGCGCCGTGCTCAGCCCCACCCCGTCCAAGCTCATTGGTCGATCGCCATCCTTCCTTCACGCATTGGGATTGATGGAACGCATGGCGCACTACGAAACGCCGGTCCTGATCCAGGGCGAAACAGGGACCGGCAAGGAGCTGGCGGCACGCGCCATCCACTACCTGTCGGCGCGGCGCGAAGGCCCGTTCGTGCCCTTGAACTGCGGTGCCTTGCCCGAGTCGCTGATCGAGAGCGAACTGTTCGGCTGCGAACGCGGCGCCTTCACCGATGCCAAGCAGGCGCGCAGCGGATTGGTGGCAGCGGCCGAGGGCGGCACGCTGTTTCTCGACGAGCTGGATTCGCTCCCCCCGCGCGCGCAGGTTTCCTTGCTGCGCTTCCTGCAGGACTATCGCTACCGCCCGGTCGGCGGTGCGCGCGAGTGCACGGGCGACGTTCGCATCATCGCGGCGGCGAGCCCGCGACTGAACGACTTGCTGAGCATCGGTGCCTTCCGTGACGACCTGGCGTTCCGGCTCAATGTGCTGCTGCTCGAGATGCCGCCCTTGCGCGAACGCGCCGGCGATGCGCGCATCCTCGCCGACCACTTCATCGCCCGTCATGCGCGCCAGTATGGCCAGCCGTTGCGTCGGCTGCATGCGCAAAGCCTCAAATGGCTGGAGGCCTATCCCTGGCCCGGCAACGTGCGCGAGCTCGACAACCGGGTGCAGCGCGCCCTGCTGTTGTCGGACGCTGAGGAATTGCACCTGGAGCCGAGTGCCGATCCTGCAGCGCGGATAGAGGTGGCGGACTCGCACGACGACTCCATCCATGCCTTCAACGAAGCACGCGAGCGTGCGATGCAACGCTTCGAGCGTGACTACCTGCGGCGCCTGATGCATGCGACCGATGGCAACGTCACGCATGCAGCCCGGCTTGCGGGCAAGGAACGCCGCTCACTCGGCAAGCTGCTCAAGAAACATGGCATCAAGGACGACCTGCTCGTCGCGCCGCTGTTTCCAACGTCCGACGCCTGACAGGTCGAATCGGCAACGCACCCCGGATTGAGCATCCGGGCTCACGCGAAGAGCGTCCTCGCTCTTCCGTCCCTCCCCCTTGTTGAGGTCCGCTGCGCCCAGAACCCTTCGCGAAGCGGGGGCGGCGATCTCCTGCTTCAGCCACATGGGCGGGTCACTCTCGCCGCAGTGGGTCGGCCTCAGTGGGTCGTCTGCGACCCAGCTGCCACCCCAGCTCCAATCAAATCAACCACTTGCGATCAGGCAATCCATGGCACGCCTCTCGCAAGAAGAGCGCGAACTCTGCTGGAGATGTTTTGTTCGATGAGGCAGGGCCGAGGACACGGCGAGCAATGCAGGCCATAGAGGCCTGGCTCGCGCGCTACCCCTCCGCCGCCGACACCGAACAAGGCATCCACGACTGGTGGTTGCCCGACATAGGCGTGGACGTGCCTCGGTCCGACCTGCGACTCGCGCTCGATGCGCTGGTGCAGCAAGGCCGGCTGCAACGCGACACGCTGCCGGACGGAAGCGCGGTCTACCGCGCTCCCGCCCCGTCGAGTTCCCCTTGACCGGCAGCCCGACAACGCCTCGACGGAGACAGCCCCCGCGGCAATGCGCAAGCAGCATGGCAAACATCCAGGCCATCCATTCGGTCGGGCACTCGATCGTGACCTACCTGCGCAACACCTATCCGGCCACGGTGGGTGCACAAGCCATGCCGACCTGCGACTTCGCGCTCGTGTCATCGGGCGAACTGGCGCTCCCGATCGAAGACGACACGCGCGTGACGCTGTATCCATACCGCGTCACCGTCAACGAGCACCAGCGCCAGCAACGCCCGCAACCGATGTCGCCACAGCAGCAGCCGCCGCTGGGCCTGGACCTGCATTTCCTCCTGACCGCCTGGGCTGGCACCCCCCAGGCCGAACTGCTGCCGATGGCCTGGGCCATGCGCCAGCTGTACCAGCACCCGCTGCTCGACGCCTCGGCGCTGTCGCCCGAGGCTGGCTGGGGGCCCGACGAAGTGATCCAGATCATCCCGTCGGAGCTGTCCAACGAGGACATGATGCGCATCTGGGACGCGCTCACGCCGCCTTACCACCTGTCGGTCTCCTACGTCGTGCGCCTGGTGCGGCTGGATCCCGACGTCTTCGAGGGCGCAGCCCCGGTGGTCGCTTCGCGCTTCGGGTACGGCCCGGCCTGGCAAGCGGGGATCGCGCGATGAGTGCGCTGCTGATGCGCGAGACCGATCGCCTCGAGCGCCGCGTGCTCGGCGCGATCGAGTTCCTCGACGCCACCACGCGCACCCGCGTGGACACGCCGCTCGACGTGCGCATGGACGGTGCCAGGCTGCTGCGCAACCGCAGCGGCCTGTACGTCATCACGCATGCCGAGCACCCCTTGCTGGCGTTGCATGCCGATGCCTTCGAGACGGCGCCCGTGCAGCCGGTTCTCGGCAGCGTCGCCTTCACGCTGCTGGTCGGCGACCGGAGCGGCCGTTACCTGCCACGCAGCGTCGCCGTCACGCTGCCGCGCGATCCCGCACCGGCCAATGCGGGCTCGCCCGCTTCGTTGTTCCGTCCCATCGAGGTGCCGCTCTACCCGGCCGCCACGGCGCCCGTCGGTCTCAATTGGTCGGTGCTGCGCGTCGCGGTGCGCGACAGCACCAGCGGCGACGCGCTCGGTGGCGTCCTTCTGATCGTCACCTCCGGCGGCAACACGCTGGCGCGCGGCTTGAGCGACTGGCGTGGCGAAGCGCTGGTGGCCGTGCCCGGCGTGCCGGTCACCACCTGGTCGGAAACGCCGGCCGCGGTGACGGTGAACGAGATCAACGCGCAGATCGAAGGCGTGTTTCCCGGCAGCGGCGGCACCCGCATCAGCGCGGCGCAGCTGAGCTCCGGCCGCGCGCCCCTTGCGCTGCCGCAGATCGATCCCGAAGTCGTCGAGTCCCAACGAGCCGCCCTGCCGCGCAGCACCCAGGCGGTGACCTTGGCGACCGGCCGCAGGCAATCGCTTTTCCTCGTTCTGGCACTGCCATGAAGGCCGCACGCCAGTTCTTCCAGACGTCCACCTTCATGCAAAAGGAGATGAACCATGCCTGAATACCTGGCACCCGGCGTATACGTCGAGGAAACCAGCTTCCGCGCCAAGTCGATCGAAGGCGTGGGAACCAGCACCACCGCCTTCGTCGGGCCGACGCGCCGCGGCCCGGTCGGCAGCACCACAGGCCGCCTGGCCACGCCGGAAATGGTGACCAGCCTGCCCGACTTCGAGCGGATCTACGGCAGCCTGCAGAACCTCGGGCTCAGCGACGTGACGAACGGCGCCGACCGACTGAACTTCGTCGCCCATGCGGCGCGTGCCTATTTCGACAACGGCGGTTCGCGCCTGTACGTCGTGCGCACCGCCAATGGTGCGGCCACTGCCGCGGGCCGCCTGCGCGACGGCAACAACACGCCCGCCGAGGATGTCTTCGTGCGGGCCCGATTTCCCGGCGTTGCCGGCAACGGCACGGTGCGGGTGCGCGAGAGCGGTCGCTCGGCCACCGTGCTCTCGCTGACGAATGCACCGGAGGGCAGCATGCTTCGCATCGTCGCTGCCAACACGCCGACGCTGTACCTGAAGACCGGCAGCGTCTGGTCCGACAGCGGCGCGGCCGCGCTGTCGCTGGTCGATGCGGGCAACGTGCCCCTGCCGCCCACCGCCACGCCCGGCCCTGTCGGCGCCACCGCCGAACTGCTCTCGCTGTCCGTCGAGTTCGCGGATGCCGACGGCTACGTGCAAGGCTGGGACGAACTCGGCTACGGCAGCGCGCACCCGCGCTACGTCGGCACCCTGCTCTCCCAGAACC
>NZ_JBFUCB010000099.1:0-13976 GCF_056405435.1 Rhizobacter sp. P1_G5
GTTCCCAGGTTGTCTCGATTCTTCTTCTTGCTTCTTGGGTTCGATTCCTGCCGATCAGTTCGGCAGGGCAAACACCGTCAACGAACCACCCAGTTCGGTGTACTGGGCCAGTTCCTTGTAGCCGCCGACGGCGCCCAGGCCATCCTGGTCCTTCTCGAGGCCTGCGGCCATGCCGATGCCGGCCCAGCCGCCGATGCCCGAGAACACGCCGATGTACTGCTTGCCCTTGTGCTCATAGCTGAACACGTTGCCGATGATCCCGGAGGGCGTCTTGAACTTGAAGAGCTCCTTGTTGATGTCCTTCTTGTCCACGCACTTCAGGTAGCCCTCCAGCGTGCCGTAGCAGCTGAGCCCGCCGGCGGTGTTGAGCGCGCCGCTCCAGACCGAGAACTTCTCGGCATGGCTCTGCACGATCTTGCCGGTGCCGGCATTCCAGGTGATGTAGTTGCCCATGCCGCCGTGGCTGCCCGGGGCCGGGAACATCGACAGCGTGGCGCCGACATACGGCTGGCCGGCGGTGTACTCGACCTTGAACGGCTCGTAATCCATGCAGACGTGGTTGGTCGGCACGTAGAAGAGCTTGGTCTCGGGGTCGTAGGCGGCAGGCTGCTGGTCCTTGCTGCCGAGTGCCGCCGGGCAGATGCCCTTGGTGTTGACGTCCGCCCCGTTCTGCGCGGTCGAGTACTTGGAGACGACCTGCGGGCGGCCCGTCTTCATGTCGACGTGGGTGGCCCAGTTGACCTGCGGGTCGTACTTTTCGGCGACCAGCAGCGCACCCGTCACGCGGTCCATCGTGTAGGCGAAGCCGTTGCGGTCGAAGTGCACCAGCGCCTTGGTCGGCTTGCCCTTCACGTCGATGTCGGCCAGGATCATCTCGTTGATGCCGTCGAAGTCCCACTCGTCGAACGGCGTCATCTGGTAGACCCACTTGGCCATGCCGGTGTCGACGTCACGCGCGAAGATGGTCATCGACCACTTGTTGTCGCCCGGCCGCTGCGACGGATTCCAGGTCGACGGGTTGCCGGTGCCGTAGTACATCAGGTTCAGCGCCTTGTCGTAGCTGTACCAGCCCCAGGTGGTGCCGCCGCCGGTCTTCCACTGGTCGCCCTTCCAGGTCTTGACCGACGAATCCTTGCCCACCGGCGCCATCGCGCCGTTGGTCCAGGTCATGGTCTTGTCGGGGTCGACCAGCATCTCGGCGTCGGGGCCGACGCTGTAGCCCTTCCAGGCCAGCTTGCCGTCCTTCAGGTTGTAGGCCGCGATGAAGCCGCGCACGCCCCATTCGCCACCGCTGATGCCGGTGATGACCTTGTCCTTGAAGATGTGCGGCGCATTGGTGTTCACCGCACCCAGCTTCGGGTCGCCGTTCTTCACGCTCCACACGACCTTGCCGGTCTTGGCGTCGAGCGCGAGCAGCATGCTGTCGGCCTGCTGCAGGATGATCTTGCCTTCGGCATAGGCCAGCCCGCGGTTCACGGTGTCGCAGCACATCTGCGGGATCACCGCCGGGTCCTGCTTCGGCTCGTACTTCCAGAGGATCTTCTGGCTGTCGAGGTCGATCGCGAAGACCTTGTTCGGGAACGGCGAGTGCAGGTACATGGTGCCGTCGATCACGAGCGGCGAGCCCTCGTGGCCGCGCAGCACGCCGGTGGAGAAGGTCCACGCGACCTGCAGCTTGCCGACGTTGCCGGTGTTGATCTGGTTGAGCTTGCTGTAGCGCTGGTTGTACATGTCACCAGCCTGCATCGCCCAGTTCTTGGAGTTCGCGATGTTCTTCTCCACGTCTGCATTGGCCATTGCCAACGGCGGCAGAGCAAGCAACACCATGCCCAAATGACGCCAGATGCGCCACCTTGACTGACCGGAATTTCGCATCGAAGTCTCCTGTTTTATGAAGTGAGCAGAGTCCGGTCGCGAGAACCCACCAACCCAGCGACCCACGGAACTCGGCAAAGGACTCCAACCGCAAGTTTTGCGCCCATGCGCCCTCCAGGGATTGCCCGAAGAGGGAAAACCCAGGTTTCGCTCCGCGCCCGTGACGGTGATGTTCCGGAATTGAAATCGCGCTGACACCTTGCGCCGAATTCGTGGCATCCACGTTCGGCACAGAGTGTTTCAGGGCCGCGCCGCGGCGTGACGGAGATGGATCAACGCCCGGGGGCGCGATGGCGTTGCACTGCAGCATGGCRTGGGCCCGCGTATTGCTGTATTCCTGCTTCATGACCCTCGCGACGCACCCCTCGACGATGCTGCGGACCACCGGCCTGACGAAGCGCTATGGCGATCGCGCCGCGCTCAAGTCGTTGTCGCTGAGCGTCGGGGCAGGACAGTTCGTCGCGCTGCTGGGCCCGAACGGCGCCGGCAAGTCGACCTTGTTCCAGCTGCTGACCGGCCTGTTCGCGGCCGACGAAGGCGAGGTCGAGGTGGCCGGCCATTCGCTGCGCCGTGCGGCCGCCTCGGCGCTGCGCCAGATCGGCGTCGTGTTCCAGMAGATCTCGCTCGACCTTGACCTCAGCGTGCGCCGCAACCTGCTGTTCCAGGCCGACCTGCACGGCCTGCCGCGCCGGCTGGCGCGCGAGCGCATCGATGCCGGCTGCGCGCGGCTGGGCCTGGGTGGCGAGCTCGACCGCAAGGTGCGCGAGCTGTCGGGCGGCAACCGCCGCAAGGTCGAGCTGGTGCGCGCCGGCCTGCACCACCCGGCGGTGATGCTGATGGACGAGGCGACCGTCGGGCTCGACCCGAAATCCCGCCAGGACCTGCTGGCGGCCCTGCGCAGCGACGTGCAGGAGCGCGGCGTCTGCGTGCTGTGGGCGACGCACTGGGTCGAGGAAGCGGTGGCCGCCGACCGCGTGCTGGTGCTGCACCGCGGCACGCTGCTGGCCGATGGCTCGCCGGCCGAGGTGACGAGCGCGCTCGGAGAACCGACCCTGGAGGCGGGATTCATTGCCCGCACGGCCTGATGAACCTCACACCCCCCACCGTTCGCCCTGAGCAGGGACTGAGCCAGTCGAAGTCCCGTCCGTCGAAGGGTTGTGCCCGGCGCGCGCAGGGCCTTCGGCAGGCTCAGTCTCACCCTTCGACAAGCTCAGGGCGAATGGGATCTCTTTGCCGCCACCTTGGCGCCGCCTGGGCGCTGATCGCTTGCTGCACTGCCGCATCGGCGCAGGGCACCGCCTACGTGTCGAGCGAGAAGGACGATGCGCTGACGGTGATCGACCTCGCGACGCTGACGGTGAAGGGCACCGTGCCCACCTGCAAGCGCGGCCGGCACATCCAGCTCACGCCCGATCGCAAGATCATGGTGGCCTGCACCGACGCCAACGCGGCCGACGTGATCGACCCGGCCACCGGCAAGTCGCTGCGCCGCGTGCCGCTGGGCGACGAGCCGGAGGCGTTCGATCTCTCGCCCGACGGCAAGACCGTCTACGTGTCGAACGAGGACGCCGGCGAGGCCAGCTTCATCGACGCCGCCAGCGGCAGGAAGCTGCAATCGATCAAGGTCGGCCAGGAACCCGAGGGCGTGAAGGTCAGCGCCGACGGCAAGACGCTGTACGTGACCTCCGAGGTCGCGAGCCTGATCCACGTGATCGACGTGGCCAGCGCGAAGATCACCAGCAACGTGAAGGTCGGCAAGCGGCCCCGCCGCATGGCGCTCACGCCCGACGGCAAGGAGCTGTGGGTGACCAACGAACTGGGCGCAAGCATCAGCATCATCGCGACGGCCACGCACACCGTCACCGCCACCATCCCGCTGGAAGTGAAGGGCGCCCGCGCGACCGACATCACGCCGGTCGGCATCCTGATGTCGCGCGACGGCAAGCGCGCCTTCGTTGCGCTGGGCAAGGCCAACCACGTCGCCTTCATCGACGTGGCGAGCCGCAAGACCACGAACCTGGTGCTGGTGGGCAAGCGTGCCTGGAACGTGGCGATCGACAAGGCCGAGGCCCGGCTGTTCGTCGTCAACGGGCTGAGCGATGACGTGACCGTGGTCGACGTGGCGGGCGCCAAGGCGATCAAGAGCATCCCGGTGGGCCGCGTCCCGTACGGCGTGGCGATCGTCGAATGACACGCGGCCTGGCCTGCAGCCTTGTCACGCTGATGTTGTGCGCTGCCACCGCGTCGACCGCCGCAGCCGCCACGCTGAAGGCCACGCTGATCGTRCCGGGCGACGACCTGCGGCTGGAACGCTCGCGGCTGGAGCGCGCCTACCTGGGCCACACCGGTGGGCCGGCCGCCGACGGGCTGCAGGTGGCGCTGGACGAGGGCAGGTTCGAGCTCGAGGCGGCCGGCGCCGCGGTGGCGCTGAGCGTGGTGAATGCCGACACGCCCGACGCCGCGCGCGCCGCCGCGCAGGCGGCCGAGAAGGCCGGCGCGGCCATCGTGCTGACCGACCTGGGCACCGACGCCACGCTGGCGGTGGCCGACGCGGTGAAGCTGCCGGTGCTGAACCTGGGCGACGCCGCCGACCGGCTGCGCCAGCAGGATTGCCGCGCGCGGCTGTTCCACCTGATCCCCAGCGAGCGCATGCGCGCCGACGCGCTCGCACAGACGCTGGTGTCGCGCAAATGGAGCAAGCTGCTGCTGCTGGTCGGCAGCACGCCGCAGGACCAGCTGCGCGCGGCCACCGCGCAGGCCTCGATCAAGCGCTACGGGCTGCAGGTGGTCGCGACCAAGCCCTACAAGCTCTCTGCCGACCCGCGCGAGCGCGACCTCGCCAACCCGCTGCTGCTGACCGCCGGCACCGCCTACGACGCGGTGTGGGTGGTCGACAGCAACGGCGAGTTCGCGCGCAGCCTGCCGTACCGCATCGTGCTGCCGCGGCCGGTGGTCGGCGACGCCGGGCTGGTGGCGCTGGCCTGGCATGCGCAGTTCGAGCGCTACGGGGCGCCCCAGGTGTCGCGCCGCTTCGCGAAGGCGGTGAAGCGGCCGATGACCGACCACGACTGGGCCGCCTGGATGGGCGGCAAGGCCTTGATCGCGATCGCCGCCGCCGAACCGAAGGGGCCGAACGCCGCGTGGGCGAAGGCGCTGGCTGCGACGCCGGTCGACGGTTCGAAGGGCGGCAGCCTGAGCTTCCGGCCGTGGGACGGGCAGCTGCGCCAGTCGATGCTGCTGACTGACGGGCAGGGCGTGATCGCACAGGCGCCGATCGAGGGGCTGCTGCATCCGACCGACGTGCTCGACACCTTGGGCGCCGATGCCCCGGAGAAGCTATGCAAAGCGACGCGGTGAAACCTGTGACGCCTCCTGTCCTCGCAGAGGCCGGGCCGGCAGCGCGCCACGGCATCGCGCATGCGCTGCAAGCGATGCAGGCGATCATCGTGCGCGAGCTGTTCAAGTTCTCGCAGCAGACGGGCAGGCTGGTCTCGGCACTGGTGCGGCCGCTGCTGTGGCTGGCCGTGTTCGCCGCCGGCTTCCGCAACGTGTTCGGCGTCGCGATCGTCGAGCCGTATGACACTTACATCCCGTACGACGTCTACATCGCACCGGGCCTGGTCGGCATGGTGCTGCTGTTCAACGGCATGCAGTCGTCGCTGGCGATGGTCTATGACCGCGAGATGGGCCTGATGCGGCTGCTGCTCACCGCGCCGCTGCCGCGCGCGTGGCTGCTGTTTTGCAAGCTGTGCGCGACCGCGCTGCTGTCGGTGCTGCAGGCGCTGGCCTTCGTCGTGGTGGCGATGCTGCTGGGCACCGAGCTGCCGCTGTTCTCGTGGGCCGGCCTGCATGCGCTGCTCGCGCTGGTGTGCGGCGCGCTGATGCTGGGGGCGCTGGGCCTGCTGCTGTCGGTGCACATCAAGCAGCTGGAGAACTTCGCCGGCACGATGAACTTCGTGATCTTTCCGATGTACTTCCTGTCGACCGCGCTCTACCCGCTGTGGAAGCTGCAGGAGTCGGGCGCCGAGTGGGTGTACCAGGCGGCGCGCTTCAACCCGTTCACGCACGCGGTGGAGTGGATCCGCTTCGCGCTGTACGGCAAGGACCCGGGCGCCGCACCGTGGGTGGTGCTGGGCTGCCTGGTCGTGTTCTTTGCCGTGGCCTGCTGGGGCTACGACCCGCAGCGCGGCTTCGGTGGTCTCGCCAAACGGGGTGGGGGGCCGGCATGACCGTCACCCGCCGCCGCTTGATCGGCAGCGCCGCCGCGCTCGGCGCGTGGCCGCTGGCGCGCGCGCAGTCGCCATACCCGTCGCGCCCGATCGCGCTGTGGATCCCGTGGCCGGCCGGCGGCGCGACCGACATCTCGCTGCGCCTGCTGGCCGAGCTGGCCTCGCACCACCTGGGCCAACCGGTGATCACCGAGAACCGCGGCGGCGCCGGCGGCACGCTCGCGATGCCGGTGCTGCAGCAGGCCGAGCCCGACGGCTACACGATCGCRCAGCTGCCGCAGCCGATCTTCCGCGCGGTGCACACGCAGAAGGTGCTGTGGGACCCGATCCGCGACGTGACGCCGATCATCCAGGTCTCGGGCGTCACCTTCGGCGTGCTGGTCAGCGCGTCCAGCAAGTTCCGCAAGCTCGACGACCTGTTCGCCTATGCGCGCCGCAACCCGGGCCGGCTGACCATCGCGACCAACGGCGTCGGCACCACGCCGCACGTGGTGCTGGAGGAGCTGTTCACCGCGCGCGGCCTGAAGTACATCCACGTGCCGTACAAGGGCACCTCGGAGCAGATGATCGCGGTCGACAACGGCCAGGTGATGGCCGGCGTCAACTCCACCGGCTTCGGGCCCTCCGTCGATTCGGGCCGGCTGCGCCTGCTCGCCACCTTCGCCGCGGAGCGCTCGAAGCGCTGGCCGCAGGTGCCGACGCTGCGCGAACTGGGCCACGACATCGTCGCGATGTCGCCCTGGGGCCTGGGCGGGCCACGCGGGCTGCCGGCCGAGGTGGTCACGGTGCTGCACGATGCGTTCAGGAAGGCGATGTTCGATCCGCTGTTCATCCAGGAGCTGGCCAAGTACGACCAGCTGATCGACTACCTCGGCCCGGCGGACTACGCCGAGGTCTGCCGCCAGCAGTTCATCAAGGAGGGGCTCATCGTCGAACGCATGGGCCTGACGCGTGGCGGCAGCTGAGCGTCGTTCTCTCGGCGATGCTGCCGTCGTCGTGCTCGCGACGCTGGCGAGCTACGGCCTGGCGTCGTTTTTCGAACTGAGCGAGCGCGTGCAGCGCTGGGCGCTGCCGCTGGAGCACTGGCAGGCCGACGAGCTGCCCTTCAGCCTGACGGTGCTGGCCGGTGGCTTGGCCTGGTATGCGCTGCGCCGCGTGCGCGACGCCCGCGCGCAGCTGGCGCTGCGCGAGCAGGCCGAAGCGCAGGCGCGCGAGCTGCTGATGCACAACCAGGAGCTTGCGCGCCAGCTGATCGCGGTGCAGGAGAGCGAACGGCTGGCGCTGGCCCGCGAGCTGCACGACGAACTGGGGCAGGGCTGTGCCGCGGTGCGTGCCGAGACGGCACTGATCCGGCTGTGCGGCGCGGCCGACCGGGCGGCCACGCTGGCGTCCGCCGAGCGGGCCGACCGCGCGGCGCAGCAGCTGTACCAGGCGGTGCGCGGCATGCTGCGCCGGCTGCGCCCGGCCAACCTCGACGAGCTGGGCTTGATCGCCGCGCTGCAGGAGCTGTGCGAATCGTGGGAGGAGCGCAGCGGCGTGCCCTGCATCTTTCACCACGAGGCGCTGCCGCGGGAGCTGGGCGATGCGGTCGACATCGCGCTCTACCGCGTGACGCAGGAGGCCCTGACCAACGTGATGCGCCATGCCCGCGCGAGCGCGGTGCGCGTGAAGCTGGGCCGCAGCGCGCAGGGCGAGTTGCAGCTCAGCGTGGAGGACGATGGCCGGGGCATGGACCTGGCTGCCGCCACGCGCGGCCTCGGGCTGCTGGGTGCCACCGAGCGGGCCGCGGCCCTGGGCGGCGAGCTGGAGGTGCACGCATCGCCCGGTGCCGGCGTGCAGCTGGTGCTGCGCGTGCCGATGCCGGCCGCGTCCCGGCTGGCCGATGCGCTGCCCGAGAAGGCGCCCGCATGATCCGCGTGCTGCTCGCCGACGATCACCCGGTGGTGCGCAGCGGCTACCTGCGGCTGCTCGACCAGGCGGGCGACATCCGGGTGGTGGCCGAAGCCGGGGATGCCGATGAGGCCTGTGCGGCCTTCATCGCGCTGCAGCCCGACGTGCTGGTGACGGACCTCGCGATGCCCGGCGGCGGGGGCCTCGAACTGCTGCGCCGCGTGCTGCTGCGCGACGCGCAGGCGCGGTTGCTGGTGTTCAGCATGCACGACGCGCCGGTGCTGGTGCGGCGTGCGCTGCAGGCCGGCGCGCGGGGTTTCCTGACGAAGGCGAGTGCGCCCGAATGCCTGGTCGACGCGGTGCGCGAGCTGCATGCGGGGCGCCGCTACCTGGGCCGCGAGCTGCCGCCCGGTTTGCTCGAACGTGATCCGCACGACGAGGCCGGCCGGCTGGCCGAGCTGAGCGCACGCGAGTTCGAGGTGTTCCGGCTGCTCGCGCAAGGCCACTCGGCCGGCGAATGCGCCGAGGCGCTGAAGCTGAGTCCGAAGACCGTGGCGAACCTGCAGACGGCGATCAAGGAGAAGCTCGGTGTGGCGACCTCGGCGGCGCTGGTGCACCTGGCGATACGGCATCAGGTGATCAGTACGGCGGGGGTTTAGTGGGAGCGCGGCTTCTGTCTCAGGCCGCAGAGACAGGTGGTGCTATGTCGCAAGCACGCGAGCCGCGGTGAGATCTCCGGCTGCTCTGAGTGCCGCCAGCTTGATTCCAAGCTTCGCCGACATCTCATCGAGGATTGCGAGGGTCAGGCGCTCACCTATCAATCGCTGCGAGTAGCGCGATGTGTCTTCAAAGGGCAGCGGGATGCCACGATTGACGAAATGCCATCCATCGTCCTCCTTCCATGCGTGGACGCGCCGGACCGATGCCCCTCCACGGAAGAACTCGAAGGCTGTAGATGGATGGTGTGAGTCAGCCAGGTCGGCACTGATGAACAGGGCTTCCAGTTGAGAGTGGTTCCTCGTCATCGCATTGACGAGGGTGTACCACCCGTCATCCATGCGACTGACGAAACCAGTCCACGCGTCGCATTCGGGTGAGCTGAAAAAGAGACCGCCAGGCGCGCCATCGCGGGCCGGCAACTCATGCAGGACTGCATCAAGGCCTTGCGCAGGAGGCAGGTCGCGCCAGCGAGCGGGAATGCTCCTCGAAGCAAGAACGGCTTGAGCCGCAACGCACGAATCCTCCATCCTGGCGTGGAAGAAGGCGATGACCAAGCGGGCTGATTTCATGTGCCGTTCAGGGGTGGGGTGTGCCGAATTGATCTATCGCGTTCGGGTCATCGGTCATTCTCCGCGATGCAATCGGTGATCGAGCGCGTCGCAGATGATCGGTCCGTGCAGGAGCTTCACAGGGCTTCGCGACGCATGACTGCTATCCCGGCAACTCCGCAGAACACCAGGGCAATGATTGTTGCGGCCAGTGCGCCGAGAGTAGACAACGCCAGTCTGGCTGACGACGGCGTATGAATTCCAGGCGGGCCGGAGAACCAGAACGTTGCGCAGAGACCGAGCGCGGCGCCAATCAGCGCAGCGATCGCGACACATCGCCACGTGGTCAGGCGCCGAATCCGCTGAAGAACGAGTACGACAGGTGTTCCGATGCAAAGGCTCAGAAAGTAGCTCAGCGGCAGAAGGGCAAGCAGGAACTCGTCTATCAGTTTCCCGGCATGTCCCGGACCTGATGTGGGGTAACCGGACCATGCGAATGTGGCGAGAACGTACAGCAATGGCGCACTCATCGGCGCCACCAGAGCAGCCAGTACGGCTTTCATGTCTCAGTTTCTTCTAGGGTCGACATTCGCGGGGACCTGGGGCTCTTCTTCCTTGGGCAATGTCTTGAAGCCCGAGGCGATCTCGTCGTACGACGGGCATTCAGCCGAAGTTGTTCGAAGCTTTCTGCCTCGGTATGCGCAGGAGAGATCTCGGCCCTGCCATCAAAAGCGCCGACCCGAAGATGGTCGATCGGTAGTGGCGTCGAGCTACTTGGAGCATTCGCATTCAGCCTTGTATCGTTCGATGATCGTCTTGGAATGCAAGAGCTTGCACTACCGATCGAACGACTCCTTTTGAATCCGATAGGTAGTCTCCTCAAGCACGTCCTCGGGGGCCAAGCTGCTGGCAAGCATGCGTTTGATCACGCGATCCCGACCGAAAACGATGGTTGCAACAAATCCCTCTGCTCCGTCGCCTCCGCGAAGGACAAGATGGTAGGACTCCCGCTTCGGGATCAGCTTGGCAGTTCGAACGTTGGTGAGGCCGCGGAATGACGATCGGGGAACAACGAGTTGTCGACCATTCACGGCAATCTCCAGTCTCGTGACGAGACTGCACGGGCTGTCTCGTGCTGCACACTCTCGCTCGACGAGCGCCGAAGCATCGAGTGATCCCGTCGCTCCCGATATCACAGTCGTGGCCACCATCGCGCGTACGGATTGCTTGGCGCGAGTTCCCTCAACGGTGACCTGTCCGCCTGCCGGCACCTCCACGGCGCGATCGTCAATTGCGAACGCAGCGCTTGCAAGCAACAATCCAAAAACGAGACCGGAAAGCGTGCGCATGGCTATGGAACGACACGGAGCGCGCGATCTTGGCTTCCGCCAATCAGGTCTCGAATGCTCCTGGGTTGAATAATGCATCCTTCTGATGCTGATCGATTCCCAGCGCTGTTGTCGCCATGGATAAGGAAGCCGGATCGACCATGCATCCAGTTGCCCGCCTCCGGGGTGAGACGCATCGAGCCGGGCAAACTCAAGCCAGCCCCCGTGATGTTGTTCTGCTGTTGACCGATTGTGTAGGTACCAGCCGGCAACGGACCAACCGACGGAATGAGATCGAGCGCAGGGTTGTTCACTCCCGCGCCATGGCCGGCGTACATGGGTCCGCCGATCGGCTGCGGGGGGCCTCCACCGAGATTGGCTGTAGGTTGGTAATACATCTGGCCAGTTGATTGGACATAGACCCACTCGAGTCCCGCGGGATCAATCCGGGTGATCGGGTTTCCTCCGACGTAGGCGTACGTGTTGATACCTCCGGCAAGGCCGATGGGATCTGGTTGCGTGTAGTGCGCCGCCGTGCCTTCGTGCAGGGAGGTCAGGGCCAGCATGACCACACAAAGCTTGAGATCGATTCGATGGAACATCTTCAGTTCTCCAGGTCGCATTTGTCTACAAAGACTTCTTGGCATCCTCGACTCGCCTGAGATAGGCGGACTCGGCTTCCGGGCTGCTGGGGCGCCAACCGAGCGATTGCGCGCGTTGATCCCATTCCATGGCCTCTCGCATCAAGTCCTGGTACTTGAGCCGCTCCTTCAATGTCATCCGTGGATCGGGGCTGTTGTAGTCGAACATGTAGGAGACCTCGGCCATCCAACCGTAGGTTGCTGCGAGGTGCAACATGCCGTTGACGTGCCTCGGTGCATGGCGCAGCGAGAGCAGCGCCAGGTCCACGCGAGGCTGCAGAACGCCGTTCGCTTCATAGAACTCGAGCAAGGTGTCGACGATCTGGACTGCCGCCTCCTTCTTTGACAGCGGCCGCATGTAGATGCCGGTTCGCAAAGACAGATCGGTCATCTCATAGAGCTGTCGCATCCAGGCATCGCGAGCGAATCCGCCGCCGCTTGTCGTCTCGATGTTGTAGAGCTGCCCGCGCTCGTCGCGGTACTTGACGAAGATGTGCCTGGGCACCGTCGCCAGCGTCACGTCCAGGCCGATCCTTTGACCGAGGACGACGAACAGGCTCGGCATCGACACGCAGTTCCCCTTGTGGCTGTCGAGATAGCTGGACAGTAGCTTGTTGCGAATGTTCTGACCCAGAGGGTCGTCGAGGTCGTACTGGAAAGGGCGGTTGTCGTTCCACGGGCCTGCCACGTACAGATACTTCTTCAGGGCCTCCACCTTCACCCTGCTGTTCGCCGCCATGACGGGGAACATTGCTTTGAGCTCTCCCGCCATGCCATCGAGTCGCTTCAGGTTGGCGGGGACGTCGATGCTCGGGTCGATCATTCGTTGCAGGGAGAGAGTGAATTCGCCGAGGTCGAGCACCTCATCCGGCTTCTCGAGTTCTGCCTTGATCGATTGAAAGTGCGCAGTGAATGCCACAGGCTTCGGCAGGGGCGCGTTCTGGGCGAACGCTGCTGCGCAACCGAGCAGCAGCGCAGCCATACAGGGTGAGAGGATCTTCATGATCTTTCCGCATGTTGAATGCGCACGCGCCATCCGGGCGCACGCCATGAATCTCGCCGTGCACCGACTCGAGTCAGTGGCACCGCAAGTGCTGATACGTCGTGGATGTCGCGCGCAAAGAACTTGCGCTGACGGGCTGTGCCGACCGTGTGGCGAGCATGCCGCTGAGGTTGCGCCCAGTGAGGCGCCGAAAGTGCCCGCAATCTACTCGCGGGACGAAGGCATCGTCAAGACCGGTCCGATGGGACAGATCGCCCTTGGTGTTAACGAGCAGCGCGGCCGGGAATTTTTCCCTGGGCCGCGCGGACCCCGCTGGTTAGCGTGGGGCACCCACCACCCGGACGACTCCCGCAACTCCGAGACAAGGACAACACACCACCGGAGACCTGAGATGCATCACCCCCGTGCGAACGCTGCGTTGCTGGCATTGACAGCCCTCGCGCCCGCCGCTTACGCGCAATCAGCTTCGACGCCGGCTTCGACATCGGCGGCGGCCCCGCCCGTCGTCGTGCTGCCCGAGGTCGAGATCGTGCAGACCACGCCCGTGCCCGGCACCGGCGTGCCCAAGGACCAGATCCCGTCCAACGTGCAGACCGCCACCGACCGGCGGCTGCGCCAGCTGCAGAGCCTGAACCTGCCCGAGTTCATGCGCACGCAGCTGCCCAGCGTCAGCGTCAACGAGGTGCAGGGCAACCCGTACCAGATGGACGTGAACTACCGCGGCTTCACCGCCAGCCCGCTGCTCGGCACGCCGCAGGGGCTGTCGGTGTTCCTCGACGGCGTGCGCGTCAACGAGCCGTTCGGCGACATCGTCAACTGGGACCTGCTGCCGCGCGCCGCGATCGCCAACATCACGCTGCTGCCGGGCTCCAACCCGCTGTTCGGGCTGAACACGCTGGGCGGCGCGCTCTCGATGCAGACCAAGAGCGGCGACACGCACCCGGGCACCGGGATCGAGGTCGAGGGCGGCTCGTTCGGCCGCATCAGCACCGAGCTGACGCATGGGCGCAAGCTCGGCGAGACCGGCCACCTGTTCATGGCCTTCGGCGCGCTCAACGAAGACGGCTGGCGCGACGAGTCGCCGTCGCGGGTGCGGCAGCTGTTCGTCAAAGGCGGGCAGCGCAGCAGCAGCTTCTCGTGGGACCTGAGCCTGGGTCATGCCGACAACCAGCTGGTCGGCAACGGCGGGTTGCCCGAATCGATGCTGGCGCAGCGCCGCGAGCAGGTCTACACCCGGCCCGACCTGACCGACAACGAGGCGACGCTGCTGACCTTCAACACCACCGCCACGCTGGGCCCGCAGTGGGAGATGGCGGCGACGGCCTATGCGCGCCGCAACCGCGCGTCGACGCTGAACGGCGACCTGAACGACGACTACGATCCGCCCGCCGTCGAGGAAACCGGGGTCGAGAACCGCACGCGCACGCGCACCGACAGCGAAGGTCTCGCGCTGCAGGCGACCTGGAATGCACGGCCGCACCGGCTGACCTTCGGGCTGTCGCACGACCGCTCGCGCAACCATTTCGAGCAGACCGAGGCCGAGGGCGAGCTGGACGCGAGCCGCGCCGTGATCCCGACCGAAGACGCGGAGGTCAATGCCAGGATCTCCGGCCGCAGCCGCACCACGAGCGTGTATGTCAGCGACCTGGTCGCGCTGCGGCCGAACCTGCAGCTCACGCTGTCAGGCCGCTACAACGACACCCGTGTCCGCACGGTCGACGATGGCCGCATCGAGCTCGGGC